>JBBIJR010000013.1:0-574 GCA_037445875.1 Bacteroidota bacterium
CAATGGGTTCAGGTCGCGGGGAAGTCCTTGAATTTATCGAATGGCCGTTGACGGAAAAGGTCGTTTTGGTCAATCCGGGCACCCATGTCGATACCGGATGGGCGTACAGGAATTATGCCCGTAAATGCTCATCAGATGCGGATTTACAGGGAAGTTTCAGCTTGACAAACAGGGTCGAATCTATTAAGTTTAGCGCACTTTTGGCTAAACCCTTGTTTTTTGGGAACTACTTCGAGCCTCTGGTCTTCGAAACTTACCCAAAAATCAAAATGATAAGGGACGAGTTGGAAAAAAAGGGAGCCAAATTGGCCCGCCTTTCCGGCAGTGGCGAAACGGTCTTTGGTATTTTTGAAGAAAACGCGGATTTGAGACAATGGCCGACTTTGTTTCAGGACTGTTTTGTTCACGTCGGTCGTTTCGTCTGATCCACACGGAATTTTTTTGGGGTGTAGCCAAGTGGTAAGGCAGAGGGTTTTGGTCCCTCCATTCCGAGGTTCGAATCCTTGCACCCCAGCGATGTTTACCGTGTACATCCTTCGGAGTGTGAACTTCGGAAGCTACTACATCGGTCACA
>JBBIJR010000013.1:674-54116 GCA_037445875.1 Bacteroidota bacterium
AGGCAGCGGGTTTTGGTGCCGTCCCGACACTTCCTGTCGGGATTCGAATCCTTGCACCCCAGTCCCGACGCGTCGGGATTTACCGTGTACATCCTTCGGAGTGTGAACTTCGGAAGCTACTACATCGGTCACAGCGGGCATGAAGGTATCCGACTGAACCAGCACAACGAGGGGCGGAACCGCTCCACGAAGTCGAAACGGCCGTGGGTAGTGGTATACAGGGAAGAGTTTGGAACGCGATCGGAAGCGATCCGTCGCGAACGTTATTTGAAATCATTGAAGAGTCGACGCGCCATTGAGAACTTGATTGCGCGTGTCGGTTCGGTGCAAGGCTGAGGCAGCGGGTTTTGGTGCCGTCCCGACACTTCCTGTCGGGATTCGAATCCTTGCGCGTCGGCAATGTTGTACGCATCACTTTGAAGTGAGAGCTACGGGGATTACCCCGGTGAGACTTGATGGAATTTGATAGACCTGGGAAGATGGTTGACAAGAATGAAATCATGATGGTGACGGGCCGCGCAAATCCGAATTTTGCGCAGGGTGTGGCAAACCATTTGAATATCCGCCTCGGAAAAGTCGACATCGTCAACTTCAGCGACGGCGAGATCTTCGCCAAATACGACGAGAACGTGCGCGGCAAAGACTTGTTCATCATCCAGCCCACGATCCCGCCTGCCGATTACATCATGGAGTTGCTGATCCTGATCGATGCGGCCAAACGGGCGTCGGCGTATCGGATCACGGCGGTAATACCTTATTTCGGCTACGCCCGCCAGGACCGGAAAGACCAACCGCGCGTACCCATCACATCCAAGCTCGTGGCCAATCTGTTGACGACCGCGGGCGTCGATCGCGTGCTGACGATGGACTTGCACTCGGCCCAGATCCAGGGTTTTTTCGACATTCCGCTGGACCACCTGTATTCGTCCGTCGTACTGACGGAATACTGGCGTCCGATCCTGCGGGACAACGCGGTGATCGTTTCCCCGGACATGGGCGGCGTCAAACTGGCGCGCGCATACGCCAAGAGGCTGAACGCGGATTTTGCCATCATCGATAAGCGGCGGCCCAAAGCCAACGACGTCGAAATCCTGAACATTATCGGCGAAGTCGAGGGCCGGGACGTGCTGATGATCGACGACATGATCGACACTGCGGGCACGCTCAGCCAGGCAGCCTCCGCCCTCAAGGAACAAGGAGCACGCGAGATCTACGCGGCATGTTCCCATCCGATCCTTTCCGGCAACGCGTTGGAGAAGATCGAACGTGCACCGATCAAGAAGATCACGGTAACGGACACGATTCCGCTGCGGCAGACGTCACCCAAAATCGAGGTGCTGTCCGTCACACACGTATTCGCCGAAGCGATCGCGCGCATCCACAAGGCGGAATCGATCAGCGTTCTGTTCCACTGAGCACCAGCACGAACATAACATTCATTAATATGCAGGACGGACATCATGGAGCAATTGAATCTGGTTGCGGAACGAAGGGAGCCGGGCAAGCACAGTGCAAAACGGGCCCGCCGCAACGGCAAGGTCCCCGGTATTCTGTACGGATACGGCAGGGACAACGTGAGCATCCAGTTTGATGCGCTCACGCTCATCAAACTGATGCAGACCGAACACACGCTGGTCAGCGTCCAATTGGACGGGCAAAAAGAAACGGCTGTAATCCGGGACTACGATCAGGACCCTGTCAGCGGCAAAGTCACCCATATAGACATCATGACCGTGCGCATGGACAAACCGATCGACGTGTGGGTCCCGATCCTGTTCATCGGCACTCCCATCGGCGTGCGTACCAAGGGTGGTATCATCCAGCACGACATGACCGAATTGCACATCAAGAGCTTGCCCGCGGACATTCCGGGCCATCTCGAGGTGAACGTGGAGGAACTGGACCTCGGCCGGAGTATCCACGTGCGCGACCTGCAATTCGAGAAGATCACGATCCTCAACCCGGCCACCGAGTCCATCTGCACCGTGGTCGCGCCGAAAGCCCTGGAAGCCGTTCTGGCCGAGGCTCAGGCCGAGCCTACCGAACCGGAACTGGTTGGTGAGAAGGGCAAGGAGGAAGCGGCTGAGGAAGGCGAACCGGCTGAGAAGCCCGAGAAGGCTGAGAAAGCCGAGAAGAAGTAGCCCTTTCCTGCTGTACCTCCGCCCGGCGCCATGAAAGTAATTGCGGGACTCGGCAATCCCGGTTCTCGGTACGCCCCCACCCGCCATAATGTCGGTTTCATGGTTGTGGACAGGCTGGCCGGCCGACTCCGTTCAAGCTTCCGCGCCGGCAAGGGCGACTATGAATGGACCGAGTTCCTTCACGGAGACGAGCGGGCGCTGCTCGTGAAACCGATGACGTTTATGAACAACAGCGGTGAGGCCGTCCGGGATGTCGTGCAGTTCTTCAAGGTGTCTCTGTTCGACGTGCTGGTGGTGTGCGACGATGCGGCCCTCCCGCTTGGCAGGATGAGGCTGCGACCGCAGGGAAGCGACGGCGGGCAGAACGGACTGAAGTCGGTGATTCTCCATCTGAATACCGACCGGTTTCCCCGATTGCGCATCGGTATCTCCAACGAGCACATGGCCGGGATGGACCTGGCGGATTTTGTGCTCTCGAGATTTACGGAGAAAGAGCGGGACCTGCTGCCGCTGGTGGTAGACTCCGCCGCCGATGCCGCCCTGATGTGGTGCACGGAAGGCAGTGAAAAGGTCATGAATCGATACAATGCCATGGTGATCACGAACTAGCATGCATAGCGCATTACGAAAACCAACCGTTCTTCAGGAGGAGTTGTGAACGATCAGACATTACTGTTCTTGGTACTTGGAAGCGGCGCGGTGGCTCTCATGTTTGCCCTTTACAAATCCGTATGGATCAGCCGACAGGATGCGGGGACGGACCGGATGAAGGAGATCTCGCATGCGATCGCCGAAGGTGCGATGGCGTTCCTGACCCGTGAATACAAGGTGCTGATCCTGTTCGTCATCGCCGTATCGACGCTGCTGGCGCTCGCCAACTCCGGCAAAGCGGACAGCAGTCCGCTCATCGCCCTCTCGTTCGCCGTGGGAGCGTTTTGTTCCGGACTGGCGGGTTATTTCGGCATGAAAGTCGCCACACGGGCCAACGTGCGTACCACCAATGCAGCACGGAAAGGTCTGCAGGATGCCTTGTACATTGCGTTCTCCGGCGGTTCCGTCATGGGCATGAGCGTCGTGGGCCTCGGCATCATCGGCTTAACGTCGTTGTTCTTCCTTTACGGCAACGTCTTCGAAGTACTCAACACGGATCTGCTTCAAACCGACGTTCACCGGTGGCATTTCAACGTGAACCGGTTGTTGAACGTCATTTCCGGCTATTCGCTCGGTGCCTCGTCGATTGCCCTTTTTGCCCGTGTGGGGGGCGGAATATACACCAAGGCAGCGGACGTCGGCGCCGATCTGGTCGGCAAGGTGGAAGCGGGCATCCCCGAGGACGATCCGCGCAACCCGGCCGTGATCGCCGATAACGTGGGAGACAACGTCGGGGACGTTGCGGGCATGGGTGCGGATCTGTTTGAATCCTACGTCGGCGCGATCGTCGGAACGATGATCCTGGGAGCGGCCATCGTGGCGAATACGGAAACCTACAACGGCCTGGCACCCATCGTGCTCCCGGCTCTGCTCGGCGGCGTCGGCATCGTGGCTTCCATCGCCGGTACGTTCTTCGTCCGCACAAAGGAAGGCGGCAATCCGCAGGCCGCGCTTAATCTGGGGACGTTTGTGGCGGCCGGTTCCATGGTCGTCGCGTCTTATTTTGTCATCGATGCACTCTGGCCCACGACCAACCTCAACGACACCATCAGCGGACAAACCATCACAGCCGCGGGAGTCTTCGGTGCAACCGTTTTCGGGCTCCTGGTCGGTGTCCTCGTCGGCGTAGTGACGGAGCTCTACACCGGCAGCGGGCGGCCGCAGGTCAATCGAATCGCTGAACAGTCCATGACCGGACCGGCGACCAACATCATTGCCGGTCTGGCCGTAGGCATGCAGTCTACGGCGATCCCGCTGATCCTGATCGCGGTCGGCATACTGGGCTCGTACTACTTTTCGGGCCTCTACGGCATCGCAATCGCCGCACTGGGCATGCTGTCCACGCTCGGCATTCAGCTGGCCGTCGACGCCTACGGACCTATTTCCGATAACTCGGGCGGCATCGCGGAAATGTCCAAGCTTCCTCCCGAGGTTCGCGGCCGGACCGATAAACTCGATGCCGTGGGCAATACCACGGCCGCCATCGGCAAGGGGTTCGCGATCGCTTCCGCGGCCCTCACTGCCCTCGCTTTGTTCACCGCCTACATGAATCAGGTCGGACTGAAAGTGCTCGATATCGCCAATCCGAAGATCATGGCGGGTTTGTTCGCCGGTGCTATGATGCCGTTTCTTTTTTCCTCAATGGCCATGAGCGCCGTCGGGCGGGCCGCGATGGACATGGTCAAGGAAGTGCGCCGCCAATTCAAGGAGATACCGGGCCTCCTGGAAGGCAAGGAAGGAGCCAAGCCGGACTACAAGCGGTGCGTGGACATTTCAACCAGGGCGGCCATCCGGCAGATGATCGTGCCCGGTATGATGGCCATTGTGGTCCCGGTCACGGTGGGTTTTGTGCCGTTTCTCGGTCCGGAAACCCTCGGCGGCCTGCTGGCGGGCGTGACGGTCTCAGGCGTCTGCATGGCGATCTTTATGGCCAACTCGGGCGGAGCCTGGGACAATGCCAAGAAGACCATCGAGGGCGGCTACAAGACCGAGTCCGGGGAAGTCGTCAGCAAGAGGTCCGATGCCCATAAGGCCGCTGTAGTGGGCGACACGGTGGGCGATCCGTTCAAGGACACGGCCGGGCCTTCGTTGAACATTCTGATCAAATTGATGTCGGTGGTCGCGCTGGTCATCGCGCCGCTGATTAAGTGAGTGACCGTAACTAACCCTGTGTTAGAATTGAGTACGACCCGATTGTCCTCAAACGCTAACACCGAACATTAAGACCAAAGGGAAGGAACCCAACATGTCCAAACGAACCCGCAAGGGATTGCCTGGCGAGTCGAGATATTACGAGACCGTCGTGGTCATCGACCCGCAGATCGGCGACGACGCCATCCGGATGATCGTCGACCGGACGAAGGAAGTCATCAGCCACAACAACGGCAGGATTCTGAAGGTGGAAGAGTGGGGCAAACGAAAGCTCGCCTACACCGTTCAGAAGAAGACGTACGGATACTACGCGTGCATCGAATTCGAGGGCCCCGGCAGCGTCGTGAAACCGTTGAACGACTATTTCCACATCACGGAATCCATACTGCGGTCGCTGACCATGCTCGTGGACAGCCGTCTCAGGGCGGAGCGCGGACGCGAGCGCGCACCGGTCAAGGAAGGGGCGACCGAAGAAAGAGCCCCCGCTCACAGTTAGACCGCATTTCAACGCGAGGTTCGTACGGTGGCACCTTTCAAGATGCCCGAAATTAATCACGTGACGATCACCGGAAACCTGACGCGCGATCCGTCGTTTCGCCACACGGCCAGTCGCACGCCCGTCGTCAACTTCTGCATCGCCACCAACCGCCGCTATCGGGACCATGCAGGCCAGTGGCGGGAAGACGTATGCTACGTCGGCGTCGTGGCCTGGCATAAGCTTGCCGAGAGCTGCGGAAAGAACCTAACCAAAGGCAGCGCCGTTCTCGTGGAGGGTGAACTCCAAAGCCGTCTGTGGAAAACCGAGGACGGCGACGGTCGAACCGTTGTGGAGATCAAAGCCCATCGAGTTCAGTTCCTCGACAGGCACGTTCGTGAAGAAGCGTTTGCAGAGCCGGATACGGCATCCGAAGAGGTTGGATTGGACGATCAACAGCTGACCGCCCCTCCGGAAGGTCCGTCCGTTTGATCCATAACATCAGAACATTTAGCAAAGGAATACCAGCATGAACGCACGAAGCAGTAGCCGCGGCACCGGCCGCAACACCCGGGAGCGGAAACGCCGGGAACCCCGGAGCCTCATGGGCAAACAGAAGTCCTGTAGTTTCTGCGACGACAAATCCCTGTATGTGGACTATCGCGACACCAAGCGACTTCAGAAGTTCGTTTCCGAACAGGGTAAAATGCTCAACCGCCGAACTTCGGGGGTTTGTTCCCTTCACCAGCGACAATTAGTAAAGGCCGTCAAGTATGCCCGTCATCTGGCCATGATCCCCTTCGTCGCCGACATGACGAAGTAACCACGTTTAGCCTACGGAGAGACCATGAAAGTCATTCTCAAACATAACGTCGAAAATGTGGGCAGCGCCGGCGAGATCGTCAACGTCAAGCCGGGTTTTGCCCGAAATTACCTCGTGCCAAAGGGACTGGCCCTGATCGCCACCAAGGCCAACGAGGCCATACTGGAGAACGAGCGGCGCAGCATTGCACGCCGGCTGGAAAAGGAAAAAACCGACGCCGCCGACATGGCCGCCCGGCTCGAGAACATCTCCGTGACCATTCCCGTCGCCGTCGGTGAAGAGGACAAGCTCTTTGGCTCGGTGACCTCCCAGGACATTGCGGAAGCTTTGAGGGCTCACCAGATCGAGATCGACAAACGAAAGATCCTGCTGGAAGAGCCGATCAAGGCGTTGGGCCTGTACCCGGTGGACGTTAAACTCCACGCGGATATCGTTGCCAAAGTAAAGGTCTGGGTCGTGAAGAAATAGTTTTTACGCCGCATCGGAAAAAGGTAATCCCGATGCGGGATTACCTTTTTGTTTTCCTTCTCTTGGAACGGTTGATAAATCTTCTCGTTTTTCGTACTCTGGAACGACTCTCAAAACCGCAAGACGCGATGATACTGGATGTTCTTTTTTTCGGCGCCCACCCGGACGATGTCGAATTGACGGCGGGCGGGACCGTAGCCAAACTGACCCGGCTGAACTACCGTGTCGGCATCTGCGACCTCACCCGCGGCGAAGCCGGAACACGCGGCTCCGCGGAACTCCGGGACCGTGAAGCGGAGGAGGCCGCTCGACTGCTCGGCGTGGCCGTTCGCGATAACCTGAGCCTGCCGGACGCAGAATTTCAGAATACGCCGGAGAATCGGCTTCACGTCATTCGCATCCTTCGGAAACACCGGCCGGATTTTGTCTTTGCGCCGTACTGGGACGACCGGCACCCCGACCACATTCACGCGAGCGATCTGGTCAAGGAGTCGGTCTTTTACTCGGGACTGGCCAAGATCGTGACCCACGAGGACGGACAACCGCAGGAAGCCTTCCGGCCCAAACGCGTTCTCTACTGTCCTGCGCGATACGAGTTCTCCAAGATCTCGGGCACGATGTTCATCGTCGATATCTCCGACACCTTCGAGATCAAGATGCAGGCGATGGCGGCGTTTGCCTCACAGTTCTATAATCCCTCCTACGCAAACCCCGAGCCGCCGACCTACATCAGTACGCCGGAGTTTCGCGAGGCGATCGAAGCGCGTGCCCGCCATTTCGGCGCATTGATCGACTGCCGGTACGGAGAGCCTTTTCTGAGCAAGGAGTATATCGGGATCCATGACCCTATACGCATTCTGAGAGAAAGCGGGCAGGACATCAACAAACTCGGCTTCGCCTGAATCACCGGACCGGACCCATGCCCCTTCCAAAGTACGTGTGCATCTTTGAAGACGAGGCCAGCGAAGATCTCCGGCCTCTCACGCATCTGCATCCCGTGTTCGAGCTGCGCTGCGGAACGTTTACCCTGCGTGAGCGTATCGCGCGTTTCTTTCCGGAAGCCCTGATCTACCTGCGCTGCCGGGAGGAACAGGCTGCGCTGCTGCGCGAACGGCTGCCCGGCGCCCGCATTCAGGAACCGCCTCCCGATCACTGCTTGTATGTTGCGGGCAATGTCCTTATGGATGAGATCGTGGCCCGCCGCATCACAAGCCAGCAGGACGTCACGTTCGTGTGCGGGGGTAAGACCGTCTCTTTCTGGAACGGCCAGCTGTCCGCCCGTCGCGAGGAAATCGCTCTGCGCACGATCCGCTATCCGTGGGACCCGGTTCGATACAACCGTGAGATGATCGTCGAGGATTTCCTGCGAATGCCCCTGAGACGTGAAGGCCGCGTGGACCGCGGAGTCCATCTGGTCGAAACCGGATCGATCTCCCTCGGACGCGGTGCACGCATCAAGCCCGGCGTTGTGGTCGATGCGGAGAACGGCCCCGTCATCCTGGAGGACCGTGTGACGATCATGCCGAATGCGTTCATCGAAGGGCCCTGCTGGATCGGCCCGGACTCTCTCATCAAGGCCGGCGCGAAGATATACGGAGGTACATCCATCGGCCCGACCTGCAAGGTGGGCGGTGAAGTCGAGGCCACCATCCTGCACGGCTTCAGCAACAAGCAGCACGAAGGGTTTCTGGGACACTCGTACGTGGGCGAATGGTGCAATCTCGGCGCCGGCACCAACACGTCCGATCTGAAGAATAACTACGGCACGGTGAGGGTTCCCATCGGCGGCCGGGAAGTGGATACGGCGCTTCTGTTTGTCGGGTTGACAATGGGCGACCATTCCAAGAGCGGTATCGCCACGATGTTCAACACGGGAACGGTCGTCGGCGTTTCCTGCAACGTGTTCGGCAGCGGTTTCCCGCCGAAGTATCTCCCTTCCTTCACGTGGTGCGGCGGATTCTCGATCGAGGAATACCGCGTGGACAAGGCGATCGAAGTGGCTCGAACCGTCATGGCTCGGCGGGGTCAGTCCATGTCGTCGGCCTATGAGACTCTACTGCGCCGTTTGTTTGAGGATACGGCCGCCGAACGGGAAAAGGCCAAAGCAGTCTGAGCAATTTGGGGTTGACTGAAGCGATCGGAATGGGGATATTCCGTTCACGCACAACCGACGCGGGATCATGGCCGCATTCGCGGGACACCAAAAACAACGAGCTTTAAAAATACTCGCGACGGTCGCACTGGGCCTGGCCGCCCTCCACTTATGGCTGTCGCACGAGCGTGTCGGTTCTCCGCCGCTCGTTGATCCAGAGAGCGACGCCCCTCAGGATGCGGCTCTTCTGCCGGCCCGCGACAACCGCTACCGAATCGGAACGACGGAACAGACGCTGAACGAATACGCGCTGATGGATACGCTGATCGATTCCATGCTGGTGAACGACTACGGTATCTGGCGAAAGTGGATCCGGAACGATCGCGTGCAACGGGAGAACGCGCTGTACCTGCGCAAGATCGTACGCATTCCACCCGGCTTCGCTGCTACGCTGTTCAACATCGACCTGAAGCAACTGGCGGAGGCCCATCGGTGGGACATCCTGGACGTGCGCGAAAAGATGGCCCGGCAGGCAGGCGCCGTCGATTTCTTCCTCGACATCGGGAGGGACCGTACCGTTTACTCGCAGATTCACATGCTGGTGAACCGGAATTTTCGGCCCGTTGGAAAGGACCTCTCCCTCGTGGTGAGCGGCTTTGGATTGAGCTACGACGAACTCACCCGGGCATTCTTGCAACTTCCGGAGCCCATCGCCCTCGTCGTTCCCACCGGCCAGCAGTACTCGAAGATCATCAGCCACGAAGCGCGCCGTTCCGGCAAGGTGGTGTTGAACCGCCTTCCGGAGAAGAGGGAACTTGTGTACCTGGAGGACGATCCGGATGAAGGCGCCATGAAGCAGCGGCTGTACGACACGCTCGAGAAAGCGCCGAGCGGCGCCTGTATCGTGGCTTACGAGAAGGTGGGTACGCTGAATGCCCTGCGGTCGGTTTTGCCTCGACTGGCCAAGCGAGGATACCGGATCGTCGGCTACCGCTGAGTGGGGACGACGCCGGTTTGGCCGCTTTGCCCTGCCGATCTCCGCATGGGGGTCTAGTTCATACTGAATCGATCCTGACTGAAGCCTCCCATGGAGGGAAGGACACCGGACGCCTTACGCGCACGTTTGTCGGCCCAGTTGCGCAACGCACTGATCTGTTCGGCCATGACGCGGGCCAACGGCACCGTGTTGCGTATGTTGTTCAGGACGTGGTCGGTCGTCAGTTCCGCCCCCTCCTCGAAGGCATCGTACAGACCTTCCACGATGCACTGTTCAATTTCCGCGCCGCTGAAGCCTTCGGCGGCCTGGGCCAGGCGTACACAGTCGTAACGTTCCGAGTTGCGTTTGCGCTTTCGAAGGTGGATTTCAAAGATTGCCTCGCGCTCCCCCGGGTCCGGTAGATCCACGAAAAAGATTTCGTCGAACCGGCCTTTACGGAGAATTTCGGGCGGCAGCGCCGTGATGTCGTTGGACGTAGCGATGACAAATACCGGTTTTCTTTTTTCCTGCAACCAGGTTGTAAACGTGGCAAACACGCGGGCGGCGGTGCCAGCGTCGCTGAAGTTGGAGCTGCCTATGCCGGAGAATCCCTTCTCGAGTTCATCGATCCACAGAATGCACGGACTGATCGACTCCGCCACTTTGATGACCCCGCGGATATTGGCCTCCGACGAACCGACAATTCCGCTGAATATGCTGCCCACGTCGAGCTTCAGGAGCGGCAAATTCCAGTGTGCCGCCACGGCTTTGGCGGTAAGGCTCTTGCCGCATCCCTGCGTACCCACGAGCAGCAGACCTTTCGGGGCCGGAAGCCCGAATTTCGCCGCTTTGTCCGTGAACGCGGCGGCCCGTTTTGTGAGCCACGTCTTCAGGTGCTCCAGCCCTCCCACCTGATCAAAATTCTCCTCGGCCGAGAAATACTCCAACGTCCCGGATTTGCGAATGACCTGCTTTTTCTCCTCAAGCACTTCGAGGATCGTGTGGTCGTCGATGGCTTTCCGGGCCACCACGCTCTTCGCCAGTACATTCTCAAATTCCACAATGGTCAGCCCCTGCGCCGCCTTGAGCAGCTTCTCCTTTGTCTCCGCGGAGATGTCGAGGCGGACATCGCGGCGCTTGGCCAGCACCCTGACCACGCCGTCGAACGTTTGTTCGAGTTCCCCCACCGGCGGGAGGTCAAAATCGATTACGGCCAGATCTTTCGATAGTTCGAGAGGAATGGTCATCGCCGGCGCCACGATCAGGACGGTCTTGTTGCTCTTGCGGAGGGACTTCGCAAGGTCACGCAGCGATCGCCGGATCCGCACGTTATCGACGAACGCATGAAAATCAAACAGTACGAAAATGGCGTTTTCTCTGGACTGGGCGATGTGGTTCAACAGGACTTCGGGATCGCTCTTGGAGTCGTCGACCTGGTCCGGCAGCACGTAATTGGCAAGCCCCAGGGTGTGAGTCCACACGAACAGCATCTTGCGCAGACGAACCGCGATCTGATCGATCATCTTGAGCACGCGGTCCTCCTCCCAGGAGACCAGATAGATCAGCGGATAACGAGCCTGAATGTACGTTTCGAGTTCCTGCGTCATTTTCCTCACCGTCGCTTACTTCATCAGGGTCATCTTTCGGCTCTTCACCAGACCGCCCGACTCGAGCCGATACAGGTACACCCCCGAAGCAACCGATTGTCCCGTATTATCACGTCCGTCCCACGTGGCTGTGTGCGTACCGGCCGCCTGCACCCCACTCACCAGTGTCCGCACTTCCTGACCAAGGACGTTGTAGATTCTGAGACTTGCCTTACGGGACGCCGGTAATTGATAATGGATGACGGTGGAGGGGTTGAACGGATTCGGGTAATTGGGCAGAAGTGCGAAGCTCGAGGGATGCGCATCGGCCGACGGCACCCCCACGATCGTGAAATTGTCCGCCAACAGCATGCCGATGGACACCTGCACCATTTCTCTCGTGTAGGGCAAGTTGCTGTAGACGACCAGATCGTTGACGCTGTGGTAGTACGGCGTGAATTCGTACTCCTGCAGGAAGATCGTCTTGTACCCCGCTTGATAAAACGACCAGCTGTCGGAATACTGGATATCGTCACTGCGGTACGTCACAGCCAGCCGGGTATAGGTGGTGCAGACATGCGTGGCCAGATTGGTCACTGTCGCCGAATTCGGGTACTGCTGCAGCGCGATCCTCCAGTTGGTCGAATCGGAAGTGCAATAACTAATCATGTCGTTGTTGATCATCATTTTCACGTTCACGTTCTGATTAGCCATCTTCTCAGCACAGTCTTCACTCCCGAGCAGGCCCAGTTCTTCCGCCGCGAAGGCCATGAACAGTACGTTGCTGCGGAACGTCAGGCCGCGCTGCGCCAGGACGCGCGCTACTTCCATGGCGGCGGCGGTTCCGCTTGCGTTGTCATCGGCGCCGGGCGCGTTGGTCATGGGGCTTCCGTATGCGTACGAATCGTAGTGTCCGCCGAGTACAATCACCGTGTCCGTTTCAGAACCGCCTGGAAGGGGAGCAATGACGTTGTACTGCCATCCGTTCGCCGTTGAATAGAAGGAATCCAGGTACGCGCCGGTCAGGCCGTAGGACATGAATTGACCCTGGACCCACTCTGCGACGGCGCGGTGGTTTGAAGCGCGTGCATACCGTGTTCCGAAATCCTGCAGCGTCTGCATGACGTATCGGATCGTGTCCGCGTTGATGTCGGTCAGAATTGCCCTGACCGTAGAATCGTTCATTGTCACCTGGGCATTACCCGGTTGGTTGTTCACCAGAACCAGTACCACACTCAGCGCCGCCAGCCATCTCGGTGCCATGATCATCCTCCATCTCGTTTCTGACATCAGCATCAACCATCGTTCTCTGTCCAAGGTAGGGAGTCCGCTCCTGAGATTCAATGACAATGGTCAGGCGTGGTGCGCCCGCGCGATTGCCCCCTTGCCAGCTTAGAACGAGGTGACCGCCGGTCCCGAGCTTTAGCTCGTGCAGATCCTCAGGTGATGCGGAGTTTTACCCGACTATCCGGCGCTGAAACCCTTGCGTTCTCTTATGCAGGGGGGTAGCCTTTGCGCCCCACAGCACGAGTCGCATATCCCGCTTTATCGATAAAGTCTTGACAGATCGGCCATACAATCCTACATTACAAAGTTCTTTGTGGTGCAAAGTGGAGGTTCTCCATGAACAAACAAGAAGCGCAAGGTCAGCTGGATTACATCCAGGCGTTGCTGGAAGGCTCGGCCCGATACACAAACGTTTCGCCGTGGTCCCTGATCGGGGCCGGGTGTTTCGGCCTTCTGGGTTCCGCCGCGACGCTTGTCCTGGCCCCCGCGGCGTCAGCCTATGAACCGCAACTTAAGAGCCTGATCATACTCTGGACCGCGTGTTTCGTGGGGGCGGTGACGTTGGCCGTAGGGTTCGGGGTTTCTCGGGCCCGTCGCCAACAGGGACCCATGTGGACACGGCCCCTGCGCCGGGCCCTGTTCAATGGGTCCATACTGATCTATCTGGGCGGCATCCTGACCGCCGCTTTCAGCCTCCACGGGCTATACGACTGGATCCCGGCCATCTGGATGCTGTGCTACGGATCCGCCGCCGTTGTGGGAGGAATGTTCTCTCTCAGAGAATTCCGGGCGATGGGGGTGTTTTTCATGGCATGTGGAACCGCAGGCTTGTTCTCGCCTGAAGCGGCCCCATGGCTGCTCATGGCGTCTTTCGGGCTTGCTCACCTCGCCGTGGGCCTGAGATTGGCCTTGCGGCCTCTCGCAGCCATCAGGGACCGATCGGCATGACGGATTCAGTCGAACAACTCGACGATCTGATACACCAGAAGATTCGACTCGGCATCATGACGACCTTGGCCGCCGAAGAGACGGTGGAGTTCCTCGAGCTGAGGAAACGTCTCGGATGCACGGATGGCAACCTCAGCTCTCACCTCGCTGCGCTCGAAAAACATCGGTACCTGACCGTGCGCAAGTCCTTCATCGGTAAGAAACCGAAAACCACATTGACGATCACCAGGAAGGGAAGGGAGGCCCTGCAGCGGTATCTGTCCCTGCTAAAACGGATTCTCCAATCCTGACCTTAACCATCAAAAGGATCTCTTATGACCCCCATCAGGGTACTCGCCATCGTTCTTATCTTCCTCGCCACCACCGTGGCTTGGTTCATCCTCGGCACGAGTCTGGCGTTTCGCACGGAGGAGAAGACGGTCCTACTGGGTGCGCGCGTGGAGAACAGCTGGGGCGGTACGCACGTGCAGACCCAGCCCCGATTTTTCGTCTACGAAACCGTCCTCGACACGGCCACGGAAACAACTACCAACGCTGCCGGTCAGACCTTTCAAACCCAGAAGACCATCCGCCGCCGAGTTCCAAAGGATCTGGAGGCCGCCGGTACGGACATTGGCGTAGCCCTCGCCGTCGATCATCGCCAGAAGGGCTTGCTCTGGTACAGCGTTTACTCCGTTTTGTTCGAGGGTACCTATCGCGTCCGCAACACGTCGCCCTCCAAGGAACTGCATGTCCGGTTCGATTTTCCCTCCAATCACGCGCTGTTCGACGATTTCGCCTTTCAGGTCGACGGTAAGGACCTGGAGGATGCCCGGGTAAGCTACGAGGAGGTTCCGGACGACGTGGACGCATCTAATCCTTCCGGCAGAACCTGGAATGCCCCTCACGCCATGACCGCCCGCGTCCTGTTGGAGCCTTCGAAGGAAGCGCAGATATCCATCAGGTATCGGTCGCAGGGCACCGGAGTCTGGCAGTACCGTCTCGGCGAACATACCTCCCGTGTTCGCAATTTTCGCTTATCCGTTCACACGCGTTTCAAGGACTTCGATATTCCGGAAGCGTGTTTGTCCCCCGCGGAACGCCTGGCCACCGACGATGGCTGGAAACTCACCTGGACATTCACCGACGTCATCTCCAATGTTCGCATCGGGATTGACATGCCAAAGAAACTGAACCCCGGTCCCGTCGCCCAGCGGATCAGTTTCTTTGCACCCGTGTCGTTGCTCTTTTTCTTTACTATACTGCTTATCGTCGGCGCTCTCCGAGAACGGAACATACATCCAATGAACTATTTTTTCCTCGCAGCCGCCTTCTTTTCCTTCCATCTGCTCTTTGCATATCTCGTCGACCACGTCCGTCTGGGTTGGTCGTTCGTGCTGGCATCGGTTACAAGCGTTCTGCTGGTCGCAACGTACGTGCGGCTGGTAAGCGGATGGGCCTTCACGCTGCGTGCGGTCGTTCCAACGCAGATCGTGTATCTCGTCCTGTTTTCCTACTCGTTCTTCTTCGAGGGGTATACAGGCCTGACAATAACGATCGGTGCGATCCTCACGCTCTTCGTGCTCATGCAGGTCACCGGAAGGACGGATTGGGGTGACCTCATGAGGAAAAAACAGGGAACGTAATCACATTCGCCGGCTGATCCCCACGATGGCCTCTCTTCGCCGACCACGAAGACCGGAAACCGATTCGACCGAATGGGCGAAGCGCCGGGTTGCTATAGTCTCTTCACTTCGAAATCCAGACGGTGAACGGTTCCCGCAACCTGGCAGTGCAGAGCCAGCGCATAGGTGCACTGAAGAGACTGGCGTCGAATCCGTGAGGTACTGTCACTGTGCAGCCGGCCATCCATGAACTCGGCGACGGGCATCGCGGAAAGGACGATCTTTCCGCTGGCCGATTCGCCGGGGCCGACGTGCGTTTTGCGAAGCATGGAGGAAGACCAGTAGTCGCGGAGCTGGTTGAGATTGGTGATCTTTCCCTCGTACTCCCGCTGTTCAAGGTGTCGATCGACAGCGCGACGGTGGTCTTCTTCTGCGTCTCTGTCCTGTTCTTCCTTCGCCCGATCGCCCACCTCTGCGATGTCTAGCGCCAGGTCTGCCACTTCGACGACCGAGTTCAGAACCGTGAGGGTTTGATGCTCGGCCGCGGTTCTCGAGACCAGTTTGTCGAGTCGGACCAACTCCCGCTCCGGGTCCAGTGCCGCGAACTTCTGTGCAAGGCCCGCAAACCTCCCTCCGCGGGAAACAGATACCTGGTAATAGAACACGGACGGGTCCAGCAGAAACGTGGTATCGGACCTGTTGACGACTTCGACATAATGAGGTACGCGCCCCAGGTTCGGTGGAACGACGCGATGAATGCCACTCCGTTCGAATCGCGGTGGATGATCTGCTGACCCTGCAGCCAGCGTACGGTCGAGTCGTGGGATATGAGCTGAAAAACCGGCGCCGGTGCACATCCCACCATAGACATCGTAATGCAACAAACCCAGACCGCATGTTTCATGATCTCTCCTGCGTTGTGGAGCATATGCCTTCGCAAATCGTGTACCGTGAGTGCAGCGGCGAAAAAACATGTCCTGCCGGCCCTAACCTGCGGCTAAGTGTTGAACCAAATCACAAATGTGTGATTAAAGGGTACGGAAACGAAGGGTCAGCAGATCCGCGGCAGTTGTTCCCCGCTGAGCATATCCACGATGCGGCTCGAGCCAATGGAAGTTGTAAGCGTCACGAGGCCCGTGCCCCTGGCGCCCACTTCGCCGATGATTGAAGCCTCGCGGCCAAGGGGGTGCTTTCGAAGGGCCGCCAGCGCCCGGTCGGAAGAGGCCCGAGGTACAAACGTCACGAATCGGCCTTCGTTGGCCACGTAGAGCGGATCAAAACCGAGGATCTCGCATGCGCCGCGCACGTCGTCTCTCACGGAGATGCGTCGCTCTTCAATGCGGATGGCGCATCCGCTGGATTCGGCGATCTCGACAAGCACGCTCGCCAGCCCGCCGCGTGTGCAGTCCCGCATGCAGTGGATGTCAGCCCCGGAATCGAGCATCGAAAAAACGGCGCCGGCCAGCGGCGCACAATCACTGTCGATACGGCTCTCGAATGCCAGTCCCTCGCGAACCGCCATGACGGCCATTCCGTGACGGGCGATGTCTCCGTTCAGCAGGATGACATCACCCGGCCGAACTTCCGATGGACCAACGGAAAGATTGCGCTCGACCACGCCGAGCCCGCTCGTGTTGATGAAGAGACCGTCGCCCTTCCCTTTGTCCACGACTTTGGTGTCGCCGGTCACGATCCGCACATCGGCCTCTTCGGCCGCCTTCTGCATGGAGACCACCACCGCCCAAAGCGTTTCCATCGGCAGGCCTTCTTCAATGATGAAACCCGCCGTCAGGAAGAGCGGCCTCGCCCCGCACATGATCAGGTCGTTCACAGTTCCGCACACAGCGAGTTTACCGATGTCGCCTCCGGGAAAGAACAACGGACGAACAACAAAACTGTCCGTCGTCACAACGGCCCGGCCCGGTGGCAGATCGAGGGTGGCGCCGTCGTGACGTTCGCGTTCTTTACCGACGTCGAACGCCGAAGCGAACATCTTCTCGATGAGTTGGTGCATGAGCCGCCCACCGCCGCCGTGGGCCAGCGTGACGTGCGGGTACTGCTGGATCGGGATAGGACAGGTGAGCCGAAAATCGTCCATGGCTTCAGGAGGCAGGAACCAAACGGCGATAACGATAATACGCGGAGCACGCGCCCTCGGACGAGACCATCGTGGCTCCCAGCGGATGCTCCGGCGTGCAGCGTGTCCCGAAGGCGGGGCACTCGTGCGGCTTTTTCACTCCCTGTAGAATCACGCCGCTGATGCACTCCGTCGATTCAGGCACGTCCCCGGTCCGGATGTCGAATCGCTTTTCCGCATCAAACGCCGCATACGCTGCCGTCAACCCAAGTCCGCTCCGCTCGATGGAACCGATCCCCCTCCACTTTCTAGGTACAATGTCGAATACATCCCGAATGGCGCTCTGTGCCGGTACGTTCCCGTCTCGTTCCACCACACGCGCGTACTGGTTCTCCACCTCGTGGCGTCCTTCCTCGAGTTGACGAACGCACATCGTGACACCATGCAGAATATCCAGCGGCTCGAAGCCCGTCACCACGATCGGCACACGATATTTGTCCGCTATCGGGAAATATTCCGTATATCCCATGACCGTGCATACATGACCCGCCGCGAGGAACCCCTGCACACGGCATTCCGGCGAGGACAGGACCGCTTCGATGGCCGGCGGAACCAGAACGTGGGAAACGAGAATGGAGAAATTGCCGACGTCCTTCCTCTTGGCCGCCTGGACTGCCATGGCGTTGGCCGGGGCCGTCGTTTCAAACCCTACGGCAAAGAACACGACTTCCTTGTCCGAGCGTTCGGCCGCGATTTTCACCGCGTCCATCGGAGAATAGACGATCCGGACGTCCCCGCCCTGCGCCTTCACGGAAAGCAGGTCTTTCTGACTGCCCGGCACGCGCAGCATATCACCGAACGAACAGAAAATAACGTCAGGGCGGGACGCAATCTCGATGGCCTTGTCAATCAGTTCCAGCGGCGTGACGCACACAGGACAGCCAGGGCCGTGCACGAGCGTGATCCCCTTTGGAAGAAGTTCGTCGATGCCGAACTTCACAATAGCATGGGTCTGCCCCCCACACACCTCCATAATCGTCCACGGCCGGGTGGCCAGCCTGTGGAGTTCGTCCACCATCCGGCGAACCGCCCCGGCATCTCTGTACTCTTCTACGAATCGCATGTTGGCCGCCAGACAAAGCAGGGCTGCCGAAACTTCCTGGCAGCCCCAGATTATTGCTTAAGCGTTAACTCTCGTGTGCCAGTTCCCATTTTTCGGGGGACCGCCAGAGCGCGGAGAGGATCAACTCGCGCATCCAGATGAACTCCTTCGGCAGTTTGTCGTAGAGTTTGTTGAAGAGCTCCTGGTGCGAGAGGATTTCGTCTTTCCACCTTTCCCGGTCAACCGACATCACGTCGTTGAAATGTTCGGGAGAGAAGTCGAGTCCCCGCCAATCGAGGTCCTCGTAGCGCGGTACCCATCCGAGCGGGCTTTCGATGGCGAACGCCTTGCCCTGCACCCGTTCCACAATCCACTTCAGGATGCGCATGTTGTCGCTGTAGCCGGGCCAGAGGAACCGGCCGTCCGCTCCCTTGCGGAACCAGTTCACGCCGAAAATGCGCGGCGGATTGGGGATATGCCGCCCGAAGTTGAGCCAGTGATTGAAGTAGTCGGCCGCATGATAGCCCATGAAGGGCAGCATCGCAAAGGGATCACGGCGGACCTGGCCTACGGCACCTGCGGCGGCGGCGGTCGTTTCCGATCCCATCGTGGCGGCCAGATACACGCCGAAATTCCAGTTGACGGCCTGGTAGACAAGCGGCACTGTCGAGGCCCGGCGACCACCGAAGATGAAGGCCTTGATGGGTACACCGCGCGGATTCTCCCAGTCCGGATCGATGCTCGGACACTGACAGGCAGGTGCCGTAAAACGTGCGTTCGGATGTGCGGCCGGCTTGCCGGAGGCCGGGTCGTGGGGTTTCCCCTGCCAGTTGGTCAAGCCCGCCGGCGGTTTGTCCGTAAGCCCTTCCCACCAGACGTCCCCATCGGAGGTCAGTGCCACGTTGGTGAAGATCGTGTTCCTCGATAGCGACGCCATGGCGTTGGGATTGGTCTTCTCGTTGGTGCCGGGCGCCACACCGAAATACCCTGCCTCGGGATTGATGGCGTACAATTGTCCGTCATCGCCCGGCTTGATCCAGGCAATGTCGTCGCCGACCGTGGTCACTTTCCAACCGTCGAACTCACGGGGAGGTATGAGCATGGCAAAATTGGTTTTGCCGCAGGCGCTGGGAAATGCCGCTGCGACATACGTTTTATCGCCGTGCGGGGATTGCACCCCCAGGATAAGCATGTGCTCTGCCAGCCAGCCCTGGTCCCGCGCCATGACGGACGCGATGCGAAGCGCGAAGCACTTCTTCCCCAGCAGCGCATTGCCTCCATAGCCGCTTCCGAACGACATGATCGATTTCTCTTCCGGAAAGTGTACGATGTATTTTTCCGTGTTGCACGGCCAGGGAACGTCCTTCTGGCCGCTCGTGAGCGGCATGCCCACGGAGTGGAGTGCCCGGACGAAGTCGCCGTCGCCCAGCACCTCGATCACCTTGCGGCCCATCCGTGTCATGATGCGCATATTGACCACGACGTACGCCGAGTCGGTGATTTCGATGCCGATGTGGGCGATGTTCGATCCAAGCGGGCCCATGCTGAACGGGATCACGTACATCGTTCGGCCCTTCATGCATCCGTCGTACAGTTTGCCCAGCCTAATCTTCATTTCTGCTGGGCTGACCCAGTTGTTCGTCGGACCCGCATCTTCCTTTCGCAAGCTGCAGATGAAGGTACGGTCTTCCACGCGGGCAACGTCGCTGGGATCCGAAAAAGCGAGATAACTGTTTGGCTTCTTCGCGGAATTCAGCCGCTTGAACGTACCGCTCTTGACGAGCTCCTCGCAGAGCCGGTCGTATTCGTCCTGTGTTCCGTCGCACCAGTGCACCTTGTCCGGTTTGCAGAGGGTGGCGCATTCCTCCACCCAGCGGATCAGTTTCTGATTCTTCACGTATGATGGGACTTCCATGGTTCACATGCTCCTTTAGATTGGTCCAGTCGAGTAATTCATCCCACGGATTCAGCGTATCGTAATATGAACATTGGCAGCCAAAGCCTCAAGTGTGTAGATGCCGGTCTCCTTTCGCGTCGGAGGACAGCAATTCGTGCAGTGCTTGCAGGATGTCTTCGCCGTGGTAGGGCTTTTGGAGGAAGCGGTCGATTTCCTCTCCGCGGGTGCGGGCCGCATCCGTCGGAAGGCCGCTCATCCCGATGATCTGCACGTTGCGTTGAAGGCTGCGCAACCGGCGTACGAAGGCCGGCCCATCCATTCGGGGCATACTCATATCGGATACGACCACGCGGATATCCGGCCGGTTCTTCTCGATCAAGGACAGGGCTTCCTCTCCGTTGGACGCTTGCAGTACCCGATAGCCGTTGGCCTCCAGGACGGCAGCCAGCACGCTCCGCACGGACACCTCATCGTCTACAACTAACACGCATTCTCCTCGGCCCTTCCACCGGTCGCCCACGGGATGTTCGTGCCGGCTGTTCGCTTCGCTCCTATCGGCGGGAAGGTATACCTTGAAAGTCGTACCCCGCCCGACCTCGCTGCTCACGTTGACGTACCCTCCGTGTCCGCGAACAATGGCGGCTACTGTCGAAAGCCCAAGTCCGGTACCGGCATCGACGTCCTTGGTCGAAAAGAACGGCTCGAAGATGCGGTCCAGAATATCGGCCGGGATACCCTCGCCCGTGTCGGAAATGCTGAGCAGTACATGCGGGCCCGCACGTGCGCCCGGATGGCCGCTGGCCTCCGATTCGAGCACCCAGACGTTGACGACCAGGATGCTCAGCGTTCCCCCATCCGGCATGGCATCCCTGGCGTTGACGCACAGGTTGAGCAGAATCTGGTGCAGTTGGGTGGCATCGCCTCTCAACGGCCACACATCCCGGCGGACGTCGCAAAGGAGTTGGACGTTCTTGGGAAACGCCGCCTCCACCATGGCCCTCACGTCGTTGACGATGGGACGGATGTCTACCTTCACGTGCTCCCCCTCCACCCCGCGCGTGAACATGAGCAATTTCTTCATCAGGTCCGCGCCACGCTGTACGTTGGACTCGAGCATGGGGATCAGCCGCAGAAGCGACTCGTCCTCGATTTTGTCCTTGAAGATCTGTACAGCCATCAGGATCGGAGAAAGGATGTTGTTCAGATCGTGGGCAATGCCCCCCGCCATGCGACCGATGCTCTCCATACGCTGAGTGCGGAGAAATTCCCGTTCCGTTCTTTTCTTCTCCGTCACGTCGGTGTTGATCATGAGAACGGACTTGGGGTGCCCCTCCGAGTCGTTGATCAGGCTCTGCCGGCTCTCGACGATGAGTTCACGTCCGTCCTGGTGGTAGTGCCGGATCTCTCCGGCCCAGTGGCCGTGCGCCCTCACCTGTGCGGACATGTCAAGAGAGTCCTTGCCCTGGCGGGCAATCAAATCGTGATAACTCCTGCCCACGATGTCCGTTCGGGACCAACCGTACAATTTCTCCGCGCTCCGGTTGCAGTACAGGACCCGATGGTTCAAGTCGGTGAGCAGGATGGAATCCCGGGCATTATCGAGGATCAGCGCCTGCTCGCTGATGATCTCGTGGGCCTGGCGGTCGAGTGTCACATCGTGTCCTATGACGACCAACCCGAGTCGGCCTCCCGCTTCGTCGAACAGCGGTATTTTCGTGGTCTCGAAGTAATGGTTGGAACCCTCGTCGTCCTGCACGATCTCCAGGCCGACGGTCTTGCGCCCGTTGCGCCATGCCGCTTCGTCGGACGCAATGCACGCCTCGTATGCCTTTTGGAGACTGGGTTGAAGGACAGCAAGCTCCCTGTCGGTTTTTCCCTGCCAGTCCACCGTCGCCAGTTGAAACAACTTTTTGGCAGGAGCATTGGTTATCAGCCACCGGCCCTCTCCGTCTTTGAAGAAAACCGCATCCGGAATCCCCTCTGTAAGCGTTTCGAATTCCTGCAGCGTCTGGATCAGTCTCTTCTCGACGACTTTCCGGTCCGTGATGTCGACCAGGGTTCCTTCGAAATAAGCCGGTGTACCGGTAGGATTCCGAACCAGTCTTACGTTTTCGGAAACCCAGATCCGTCGACCGTCCTTGCGGTAAACTTCTGATTCGAAGTCCTGGACCCGACCGTGTTCCAGCAACTGCCGGCTCAATTCTGGCCTCCGTTCCCGCAGGAGGTACAGTTGACTCTCGATGTCTTCGACGGATTCCACGAGTTCGTCGGGGGTTCGATACCCAAGGATGCGGGCCATGGCCGGATTGACCACGATGAACCGCCCGTCGAGAGTGGTTTGATAGACGCCTTCCACGACGTTTTCGAAGATCTCCCGGAACCGTGCTTCAGCCTGGCGCACGGACTCCTCCGCCTCCTCCCGCTCACGCACCAGCCGCATCTTCATCAACGCGATGTCCACGTGTTTGCTGACGGAATCCACAAACTCGATTTCCTCGTTCCGCCAGGATCGCGTCGACGTCATTTGATTGAAAACCAGCAGGTAGTGCCCGTCTTCGTGGAAGCCGAAGGGATACCAGAGCAAGCTTCGCACGCCCATGCGGTCATGGAGGATCGACGCCGACCCCTCCTGCTCGAGGACCGGGTGGCGGTCATCGGCATGACTGGCAATGAGCGTACGCTGGCCGAAGAGGACCTCACCGGACAGACGAAACGTTTCCACCGAATAGGTTTCTCTTCCCGGGGCGAAGTCGGCTATTCCGGGGCCCATCCACTTGGAGAGGCTGTGGACATCTCCGGCGGCGTGATTGATCTCAAAAATGAGGCATCGCTCCACGGCAAGCGTTTCTCCGATCACCTTCACCATCGTGTCGAGTACGGCCTGCCGCTGCGTTTCGCCGGACATGATGACTTCCGAGATCCGATTGAGTGCACGGGCGTACGATAGCTGCTGCCTCAGATCCGCTTCGGCTTTTTTCCGCTCGCGGATGTCCCTGGCGATAGACACGACGAGCGGGCTGCCCGTGGTCGTTGTGACCGCGGAGGTCACTTCCAGAGGTATCCGCTCGCCGTCGCGACCGATGAGCTCCACCTCGTACTGCTGTACGGAGTAGTCGCCCCTCACTCGCTTTTCGCGGCGCTCCTCGGCCGCGGCAAGATATTCGGGAGCGATCCATGAACGGATATATTCACGGCGGTTCTGCGGAACGGCCACACCGAGCAGCCGCTCCGTGGCCGGGTTCGCATACAAGACTCTCCCGTCCAGGTCGTACAACACGACCATATCCCGAGTGGTCTCGGCGAGAATCCTGTACTGCTCTTCGCTTTGCCGGAGGGCAATTTCGGCTTCTTTCCGGGCGGTGATATCGCGCTGGCTTGCGCGATGGCCAAGATAGCGCCCGTCGGATGCAAATACCGGCTGGCACACATGATGGATCCAGCGCGTTTCACCCCAACGCGTGGCGACGCGAAAACTCAGCTCGCCGACCGCCGCGTTCGAGCAGACTCGATGCTGGTGTTCCTCGAACACTCGTCTGTCCTCCGGAACTACGATCGACTTAAGCAACCCCGGCTCGCGGACGAATTCCTCGCACGAATATCCAGTGATCTGCTCGCACGACGGTGCCACGTACGCGTATCTGCCGTCTGGAGCCAGCCAGAATTCCCAGTCGTATGCCTCCTCGGTCGCGCCGCCGTGGTTCACGAGGCCTGAACCAACGTCGTTCCCCTCCTGGAGGGTCTTCGCCTCCCGGACAACGGCGCAGCGGATGGTTTCCCTGTCTGCATATCGAAACACGGAGAGGACCGCCGTGAATTCCGACCCATCGCTGCGGCGGAATGAAAGCCGCAGGCCCTTGTCGCTTGCCAAATTCTTCTCCCGCGCACGGCCCTTCAATGCCTCATCGAACTCAGAGGATCGGGCCGTCACCAGGCGCGAAAGGGGCTTGCCTATCAGGTCGGAACGAAGGTAGCCGAACAGACGCTCAGCCTCGCGATTGAATACGAGAATGCGTTCGGCCTTGTCGATCACAATGACGCCGTCACGGACAAAATCCAGGATTTCGGACAGGACCTCACGGCTTCTCCGAGCAGTTGTCGTGGGAAGTCGGGATGTTCTTGTGGCGGACGGCTTCTGGATCAGCGGCCGCCTGGATTTCCTGGTCTTCACTCCAAATCGCCCGTCTGTTTCAAATAGTCGAATATGCGTCCGGCTTCTTCTTCGTCGATCGTGTTCAGAGCAAAACCGACGTGCACGATCACGTAGTCATCGACTTTGGCATCGGGCACAAACGACAGGTTCACCTCTTTGACGATGCCGCCAAAGTCGACTCGCCCCGTCCGGAGAAGCGGGTCGGTACCCTGGATGTCCACGATCTTACCGGGAACTGCGAGACACATGGATGGCCTCTCTTTGCAGGATTTGCCGGGCAGCCACGACTTGACCAAGGGCAATCCCGCCGTCGTTGGTGGGAATGCGCTGGTGCCAGTACGGTCGGAAACCGGATTTTCGAAGCGCCTGCACGAGTTGTTCAAGCAAATATCGGTTCTGGAAACAGCCCCCGCTCAGGATTACTTTTTCCTCTCCCACCTTGCGCGCTACTTCCACAGCGGCGTGGACCAGGGCAAGGTGAAAACCGGCGGAGATATCCGGCAGGGAGGTGTGGCATCGAATGGCGTCGAGCAATGCGTGCACCGCCGGTTCCCAGTCCACGATGTATGCAGAATCTTCCGCTCGAATATCCATGGGAAAACGCGTCGCCGACGCCTCGTCGAGCACGAATTCCAGTTCCATGGCCGCCTGACCTTCGAATCGTATTCGTTGGCGAAGACCCATCATCGATGCCGCCGCGTCAAAGAGGCGGCCCACGCTGGACGTTCGAACGCCCGTGGCGCCTCTGTCCATCGCGGCGAGCAGAACGTCGAGCTCGGCGTCCGAGAACGCGCGAATCGCCGCGCAGTCCAGGGTTCGGCAACGCGTACGGAAGAGCTCGAACAGCAGGCCGAGCGCCGACCTCCGAGGTTCACGGACCGCCTGATCGCCACCGGGCAGCAGGAAGGTACGAAAATACCCTGCTCTTTCAAATGATAAATTCGACACGCGCAGGAACTCGCCTCCCCAGATCGTACCGTCCGTGCCGTATCCGGTGCCGTCCCAGGAGATTCCCAAACAGGGCCCGTCCACTTCATTCTCCGCCATGCAGGCCAGTATATGGGCATAATGATGCTGGACGGTTGTAACCGGAAGGCCCGAACGTTGGGCCCATCTCGTCGAGAGATAGTCCGGATGCAGGTCGCAGGCGGCGTGGGTAGGTGTCAGTTCATAAAGTCCCGCCAGTTGTTCCGTCGCCTCGCGGAAAGCCTGATAAGCCGTCTCCGTCTCGAGGTCTCCGATGTGCTGACTCAGGTACGCATCGCCACCGGTACTGACGGCCACGGTGTTCTTCAGGTGCGCACCGACGCCCAGAACGACCGGCCCGGAGTCCTCCCGGATACGGACGGGCCACGGCGCATAACCGCGCGCCCGGCGCACCACAAACTCGCGCCCCAGCACGATTCGCACGATGGAATCGTCGACGTGGCGCCGGATCGGCCGATTGTGCACCAGGAAACAATCTGCAATGTCCTTGAGCCGGATCAGCGCTTCACGTTCATCCGTGCAGATGGGCTCGTCAGAGAGATTTCCGCTCGTGGCGACGACGGGTATTCCGAGGTCATGCACCAGGAGGTAATGCAGGGGCGTGTACGGGAGCATGGCGCCGATGTACGGATTGGCAGGAGCTACAAGGTCGGACAACGATCCGGGCGAATGCTTTCGAAGGAGC
Source organism: Bacteroidota bacterium (assembly GCA_037445875.1). GTDB lineage: Bacteria > CLD3 > CLD3 > SB21 > SB21 > JBBIJR01. The sequence goes on from JBBIJR010000013.1 coordinate 26,775, forward strand.
ACGATCGGAGACTCCGGCGACTTCAGCAGGCGTCGTTCCAGATCGGTCACGTGCGCTTCCGCCTCGAGCGTTTCGAGCGTGGGGAACATCAGTGCAAACGGTTTCTCCTCACGGTGCTTGCGTTCTCGTAACCGCCCGACCGCCCGGTCGTTATGCGCATCGACCATCAAATGGAATCCGCCCAGTCCTTTGACGGCCACGATCCGACCGTCGCGAATCTGCTCGACCGCGGTCTCGATGGCATCGTCTTCTCTTGAGACGGCCCGCCCTTGCTCATCCCATAACTCCACCTGCGGGCCGCATGCCGGACAGGCATTCGGCTGCGAGTGGAACCGCCGGTCGCTGGGATCTTCGTATTCCCGGAGGCAGGAGGGGCACATGGCAAACAGCTTCATTGTGGTGCGGGCGCGGTCGTACGGGAGCGACTCCATAATGCTGAATCGCGGCCCGCAGTGCGTGCAGTTCGTGAACGGATACCGGTAGCGTCGATTCGACGGATCAGTCAATTCCCGAAGGCATTCGGGGCACATCGCAATGTCCGGGAGCACGACCGCGGAAGGCCGGCCGTCCGAGTCGCTCTCTCGAATCTCAAAGTCGGTGTAGCCCGCCGGTTCCAGGAGGGTGGGCTCGAGGCTCTGAATGTAAGCGAGCGCAGGCTTTTCAGAATCCAATCTCAGCATCAACTCCCGCACGCGTTCCTCCGCTCCCTCCGCTTCGATCACGACCCCGTGGGACGTATTATTCACCCAACCCCGGAGCTGAAGCTCCCTGGCCAGGCGATACACGAAGGGCCGGAAGCCGACACCCTGGACGGCCCCCCGGACCAACATACGAATCCGTTGTTTCATCGGCGAGTTTGAAGACTCTGCTCGATCCATGCACACCAGTCGGCCACACCGGCCCCGGTCGTGCAGGACAGCTCGAAGATCCTGAGATCGGGATTGATACGTAGAGCGTTCGTCCGGAGCAATTCCAGACTGCAGGCGACGTGGGGAATCAGGTCCACTTTATTGATGATGAGGACGGACGAGGTTTGGAACATCTTCGGATACTTCAGCGGTTTGTCGTCGCCTTCGGTCGTGCTCAGGATGGCCACGCGCACGTCTTCTCCGAGGTCGTAGCTGGCCGGACAAACAAGGTTGCCCACGTTCTCGATGATCAGCAATTCAATCCCGTTAGTGTCCAACCGCTCGAGCGCATCGCGCACCAGGGGCGCTTCTAGATGGCACGCTCCGTGCGTCACGATCTGGACCACGGGCACATCGTACCGCGCAACCCGCTGCGCATCCAGGTCCGTTTGTACATCCCCCTCGATCACGGCAACGCGTCGCCGGCCCTTCAGGTACTGCAGCGTACGTTCGATGATGGACGTTTTGCCGGAGCCGGGCGAACTCACCATGTTCACGACGTACGTACCTTCACCGGCAAACCGTTCACGGTTCTGGCGGGCGACCTCGTCGTTCTTCTCGAGGATCTTACGCTCAACGGTGATCACGTTCATACCGCCGCCTCCTCGGCCAACTCGATCTCGGTGACATGCAGCTCGTTACCGGACAGCACGACGGTGTCCGTTGCGCCGCAGCGGGGGCACACCATGAAACCGTTGGGATTGTGAGCCGTCTCGCCGCAATCGTTGCAGTTGATGATGAACGGCACGTCTTCGATGTCCAGCCTGACGTGAGCGAGATCGGTTTCCGCCGTCATCGCCTCGAAGCAGAAGCGGAGGGAGTCGGCGAGGACGCCTGAGCATTCCCCTACGCTGGCCCGGACGGAGCGGATAGCACGGGTTTCGCACCCCCGGGTGTGCTGCCGGACCATGTCGATGATTCCCTGAGCTATGGATGCTTCGTGCATGGAATCCCTTTCTCTGAACCAATGTAGAAATGCCCATGAACAGGGACAATGACAAATGTCATAAGGGAGAACTGGGGGGTCAGGACTCGCCGTGGCCGTTTCGAAGGCCGTGCAGGATGCGCTGGGCGACTTCGGGTACAACTGCCGCGATCGGTCCCGTCAGATCGGTGCCAACGTCCTCCGGCGGCACGATCGAGACCGTGTACAACGTCACGTCCGGAACGCGGTCCATCAGGTGAAACGCGTCGAGCAGGTCTTTAAGCCCGATGTCGTGCGCGGTGAGTGTTTTCGGATAGTCCCTGGAAAAGCGCGGTCGGAGGCGGCAGATGCTGCCCGGCGGGCGGCCGTCATTCGCGGCGTCGATCAAAATCACACGGTTCGCGGCCTGCAGGTCCCCCAGAAGATGGAAGCTGCCTGTACCCCCGTCCACACACACGACGTCCGCGGGCAACGGAAACGTATCGAGATACCGAACGACGTGCACGCCGACGCCTTCATCGCCCATCAGGACGTTGCCGATGCCCAACACGAGCCGGCGGGATTCACTTGCGGAAGGCTTCCTCTCGCTCAAATTTCCATCCTCCCACCATCGAGGAGGTGGTTCCGCGTCCCTCGACGTAATCGTGATAGAACACCAGGTACACGTGAACGATCGCAAACACCACGAAGAACCACATGAACACGTGGTGCCACTGTCGGACGGCGAAGTCCCCACCCATCAGAGGTAGAATCCAGGCGAACAGGTCCGGAAGAAAGGACGTGCTCATGCTGGAGTACAGCGCAAATCCGGTGAGACATTGAAACAGAAAGACCAGAAAGGTCAGAAAATAGACGAAACCGGCAATCGCATTGTGACCGATCGCTATGGGGTGACGCACCTCCTTTGCCTGGAACACGTCGACTTTGAGGACGTCGATGATCTCCTGCCACTGCTCTTTCGTGTGGGGAATGAAATTCCGCCAGCGTGCGTAGCGGTTACCTACAAAACCCCAGTAGATGCGGCCCAGGAAATTAAAGAAAAAAACGAACGCCGTGACGAAATGGATGAACCGTACCGTCCCAAACCAGTACTGCTGATAGGCTTCGCTGGAATAACTGATCGCGACGGGATTGCCTATGAGAAATCCCGTGATGATCAACGTCGTGACGCAAAACCCGTTGACCCAGTGGTACAGCCGGACGGGGAATTCCCACACGTAGACTCGTTTATAAGTACTCATCTCGGCCCTCCTATTGGAACTGGACCCGGCTCAGGTGGCGGCCCATCGGATCGTACATGTGAACCGAGCAAGCGATGCACGGATCGAAGGAATGGACGGTACGCAGAATCTCGACGGGTTGCTCGAGGTTGGCGACCGGCGTGCCGACCAGCGATTCCTCGAAGGCTGAGCGCTGGCCCTTGCCGTCCTTCGGCGAACCGTTCCACGTGGTCGGCACGACCAACTGGTAGTTGTCGATCTTCTGGTCCTTGATGCGAATCCAGTGCGCCAGTGCGCCCCGCGGCGCTTCGGTCATGCCCACCCCCTCGCACGAGGCGGGCCACGTGGCCGGTTCCCACAGGTTGGTCGTGAACGTCCTCACGTCGCCCGACTTGATGTTGGTCAGAAGGTCGCCGTAGAACTCGTTCAGCCAGTGGACGGCGAGCTTGCATTCGAGCCCGCGCGCGGCCGTGCGCCCCAGCGTGGAAAACAACACGCCGACGGGAACGTCGAGCTGCTTAAGGGTCGAGTTAACAAGTTCCTGCACTTCCTTAACGCCGCTGGCATAGGCGACAAGCATCCGCGACAACGGCCCGACCTCCATCGCGTGGTCCTTCCAGCGCGGCGTCTTCAGCCAGGAGTACTTGCCATCGACGTTGAGATACTCATACGGCGGCTTCGGTCCGGTGTAATTCAATTCGGTCTCGCCGCTCCACGGATGCAGTCCCGTATCGTCGCCTTTTTCGTACGCGTAATACGAATGGGCGATGTACTCCTTGATCTCTTCGGAGTCGCGGGCGTTGACTTCGTGCACCTTGCTCAGATCGCGATTGAGGATCGCGCCGCGCGGGAACTTGAAGCTCTCCGGCTGGTTGTACCCCTGCGTCGGCAGATCGCCGTAGGCCAGGTAATTCGGTAAACCCCCGCCGATGGCGCCCCAGTTCTTGTAGAATCCGGCGATGGCGACCAGGTCCGGAAGGTAGACCTCCTCGACAAACGTGATGGCCTCCTGGATGAGAGCCCCGACCTGGTTCAATCGTTCACTGTTGATGGCATTGACCTCGTCCAGATTGATCGAACAGGGGACGCCGACGACGAGATAATTGGGATGCGGGTTCTTCCCGCCAAAGATAGCGTGTATCTTGACGATCTCCTTCTGCCATTCCAGCGCCTCCAGATAGTGGGCCACAGCCAGCAGATTGACGGCCGGCGGAAGCAGGTAGGCCTTGTGGCCCCAGTAGCCGTTGGCGAAGATGCCGAGCTGCCCGCTCTCCACGAACGCCTTGAGGCGATGCTGAATACCGGCGAAGTACTTCGGCGACGTTTTCGGCCAGGTAGAAATCGATTGGGCAATATTGGCCGTGTCGTCCGGGTTGGCCTTGAGCGCACTGACCACGTCCACCCAGTCGAGCGCGTGCAAATGATAGAAATGTATCACGTGGTCCTGGACCATCTGCGTGGCGAACATGATGTTGCGAATGAGCTCGGCGTTCTTCGGGACCGTTATCTTCAGCGCGTCTTCGACCGCCCGGACGCTGGCCAGCGCGTGCACGGTGGTGCAGACGCCGCAGACGCGTTCGGTGAACGCCCAGGCATCGCGGGGATCGCGTCCTTTCAGGATCTTCTCGATGCCGCGGACCATGGTGCCGGCGCTGTACGCCTCCGTGATGACGCCGTTTTCCACTACGGCCTCGATCCGCAGATGGCCTTCAATGCGCGTGACCGGATCTACAACAATGCGTGCCATGGTTACTTGCCTCCTTCTTCGGTCTCGGACTCGTTTTTATGCAGCGTGATCACCTTTTGCTTGCGTACGTTGGTCGTGATCGCGTGCGCCGCTACACCCACCGCGGTTGCAATGCCGACCGCCGTTCCGACGGTGTCTGCCGTCGACTCGATGCCGAAGCCCGGGAAGGACGCCAGATGCTGATAGAACGGTCCGTAGTCCCAGAACTGGTTCTCGCTGCAGCCGATGCATCCGTGTCCGGACTGGATCGGATAGCTGGTGCTGTCGTTCCACTTCGTCACCGAGCACGCGTTGTACGTGACCGGTCCGCGGCAGCCCATCTTATACAGGCAGTACCCTTTGCGCGCTTTTTCATCGTCCCACGACTCGACGAACAATCCGGCGTCGTAATACGGGCGGCGGTAGCAGGTATCGTGCACGCGGCGCCCGAAGAACTCTTTGGGCCGTCCCTGGCCGTCCAGTTCCGGGATTCGGTCGAACACGAGAATATGCGTAATGACCGACATCATCACGTCCGCGATGGGAGGACAGCCCGGGACGTTGATCACCGGTTTAGAAATCAGTTTCTTGATCGGCGTCGCACCGGTCGGATTGGGTTTCGCGTTCTGCACGCATCCATAGGACGCGCAATTGCCCCAGGCGATGACGGCCGACGCGCCTTCCGCCGCTTCCTTGAGTATATCCAGAGCCGTGCGTCCCGCGATCGTGCAATACACACCGTCGGCCTCGGTCGGAACAGAGCCTTCCACTAGCAGGATGTACTGTCCGGCAAACTTCTTCATCGTGTCGTGTTTGCATTGTTCCGCCTGGTGTCCCGAGGCGGCAAGCAGCGTCTCTGAGTAATCCAGCGAGATCACGTCCAGCAGGACATCGGCGACGATGGGGTGCGCGGAGCGGATGAACGACTCGCTGCAGCAGGTGCATTCCTGGAAGTGGAGCCAGATGACGGGCGGTCTCGCCTTCTTCTCGAACGCTTCCACGACACGCGACAGGCCCGACACGTGCACACCGGCCATGGCCGATGCGTACGTGCAGAAACGGATAAAGTCGCGCCGCGAGTACCCTCTGGCTTCCATTTGTTGCGCAATGGATGGAAGTTCAGCCATAGGACTTCTCCTTAGCGGTTGGCAAGCATGTGGATGTCAGGACTCTTCGAGGGTTCGTCCGACGACCAGAGTGTTCGAACGGGCAAGAAAGGGACCCGTTTGACGGGCGAACCAATAAGGGATATCCGTATCTAACTTACGTTGCAGAGCTTGTGAAAAAAATGACAATTGTCAGACGGGAACATGATTTGCGAGAAAAGAAGACAGGTAGGGCTTAAATCGAGCGCAGGAGGGCCAAGATCTCTTCGGCTGCACGGATCACCGCATCGGCCACGGTTGGGGTCAGCGTCGTGCCGTAATTGAAGTTTGCGCCCTGGATACCGAAAATGGCAAGCGTGGGTGGGAGCGTTCCGAGCTGGCGGCTCATCGCGATAGCCTCGGCGACTCCGAAATCGTGCGTCGAACGGCGGAACAGTGCGGCGGGCAGCGCCTCTCGCGGCACATCGATTTGGTGGATGGAGCCGGGGATTAAACCCTCGGAGGAAACGGCATCGACGAGGATTACCGTGTTGCGGCCTTTCCACGCCTCGATCAGCGCCATTCCCTCCCCGCTCATCTCGCGGACCTCAACACCGGTTGGTTCCGCCTTTGCGACGAGCCGCGCCACGACAATCCCGGCGCCGTCATCGCTGCGGAATTCATTGCCTATGCCAAGGAGGAGAGGGTGCATTCGACGCTATTCGTAAGCTCAATGGAGGATTAACGCCATGGATTGGGCCAGTCGGACAATCATGTATCCGGGGCCAGCTATCCACCTCAATTCTAAGAAGTACGCAATCTCGATTCATGGGTAAGTGACAACCCCGTGGTGGGAAAATCTCGCTCAGGCCGAGTTCCCCAAAAGCTTCATGCCGCGGGATAGCGAGATCCAAGATCTGAAAGCGAAGAGAGGCATCGTTCTTGATTGTGTTAAATAGCTTGATAGCGCCCTGGTCGACCGTTATGAAAAGATCGACCATGGTGTCATCGTCAGCCTGGGCGAACATCTTGAGGTCATTCTTCACACAAACCCGAGGATAGGCGTCATCTGACTTTGCTCTTTTTTCAATGGCCAGTGCCATCAGCTCGCCAGCCCTTTCGGCATGACGAATGTTGAAGGGCAAGATACGGAGGTGCTTCAGCGGTAGTTCACTGACCCGTCCCTTGACACAGTATTCCGCAAATGGCTATGGTGGAACGGAGGATCGGTATCTGGCGTTCGAGGCAGAACCGATAGTAGTCGGTGGCGTTCCTATTCAGTTCTTCGTTCTCATTGAGGAGGCGGATAAGGAATCCGGTATCCACAAGCAGTCCCGTCATTCAGTACCTCGTAGTTGTTGGAGCCACTCGTCGGGGTCAACAACATCCTTCCAACTGTCCTTTGCTTTGTCTCGCAATTTCTGCAGATACTCTTCGTCAAAGACCGGCTCATAGGGGATGATCTCTTCAAACTCCAGATTGGCCGTGTCAATCTCCCCTGTCTCGACGTTCTGCTTACCCCTAGCACGAAGCCCGAATGTCTTGTAAAGCGGATTCCTTTCGTATTGTTCAAGGAAATCTTTCGGAGTTTGAACCAGGACCGTACCATGATCGGTTACGATGTGGAAGTTCGGTCTGGTTTTGCCACCCATGTTCGTAATCTCACCGTAGAAGTAGAATTCCGCGTCCACACAGATGGGTGCTTCGTGAAAAAATCGTGTCGTCTTATCGATCCTGAGAATCGGAGCACTAACTACGGATGTAGTGACCTGAAACACATAATCCTGCCGAATGGCGATCTGCTGGAAGGAGTCAAATGCATTCGCCGTCGGGGGCTCAAGAAAATCCGTACTCTGTGAGTTCTGCAGCTGTGAAAGAACAGCGGTGAAGCCGATAACCGCCTGAAGGCTCGTTCTTAGACGGTGAACGACCGATCCCTCACGGATGTCATAGCTGATAACCGGCCTGCCGGTAGCCCGCTGGCCGGGAAAAAGCAAGTCCTCTGCTTTATCCAAGAGCTCCCGGATTTCCCTGATGTCATACGTGTCCTGCGTTAGCGGCAGAGCACCCTTCGTCCCCGTGATTTGAATTTCGATATAGCCGGTCTTTTCCATGCTCCTCTCTTCAGCTTGGCGACTCCCCAATATACGACTTCGCAACGCAAATTTCCGATCAAAAAGTGAGAAAAAGGGTGGTGCCAACTCTATACCGCCCTTTCAGGTTTTCAGCCTTTTCTTGTCGCAAAGCATTACAATCATGCCAGCCCTTCGGGCTTCTTGTGGTTACAGACTCTGCTATTCCCAGGGGATGGGCGGCGCGGTGTCAGGCCCGTCCTTCTTTCGGATGGTCCGAGGCGCTGGTACGTTTTGAAGAGGCCAACAAAGAGAGAGGTGGGGCTACTTGAGGAACATCAGTTTCCTGGATACGGTCCTCGTCGGTGTCCGGAGGACAAAAACGTAGATGCCGGAACTCACGAGATGCCCCGCCGAGTTCTTCCCGTTCCAAACAACCGAATGCAGGCCGGATTCCTTCGTCCCGTGGAACAACGTGCAGACCTCCTGCCCCAACAGGTTGTAGATGCGGCCCGTTAGCATCGTACGTTCGGCCAGCTCGAACCGTATGGTGGTCCCGGCGTTGAACGGATTGGGATAGTTCCCCAGGAGCGCGATGCTCCGATTCGATCGTGGACTTTCATCAATGCCTGCGACGCCACCGTTGACCGTCTTGAAGATCGCTCCGCCTTGCCCGCTCGCCCACCCGACGGTCTGGCTGACAAATTGTACGCAGTACACGTCCGAGATCGTTACGGTAGGTTGTCCATACCAGCCTAAACCGCCATCGGTTGTGAAGCGGACTCCGTCGTATCCAGCCGTCCAGCCGTGAAGCGCGTCCGCCCACCAAATGGAGTTGATATAGGCCGACGTTCCCGAGTACACCGCCTGCCAGGTCTGACCGCCATTGGTCGTTTTCCGGATGACTCCATTGTCACCGACCGTCCAGCCGGTCTGTGGACCCGTGAACCTGATGTTCCACAAGTTCGTCATGACTCCGCTGTTCTGGGTAAACCACGTTCCGCCGCCGTTGGTGGTCTTCAGGATCATGCCGTCTGCGCCCGCCGCCCAACCCGTGTCGGCGTCGAAAAAGAAAACCGACAGCAGTCCATTGAAAGTCTGGGGGTCCTGCTGAAACCAACCTGCGCCGCCATCGGTCGTCTTGAGGACGATGCCAGGGCTCCCGCAGATCCAACCCACGGACGGGTCCACAAAAAAGGTCGACCACAACGTGCCGGACACCGGACTCGGAACGGTCTGCCACGAGTTTCCGGCATCCGTCGTTCGCAGGATCTTCTGAGAATAGCCTACAGCCACGCCAATGCTCGGGCTCGTGAAATACGTGGAATTGAGTGTGGAGGTCGTACCCGACGCTTGCACACTCCAGGAATCGCCGCCGTTGTCAGTGTGAACGATCGTACCGCTGCTCCCGACGGCCCAACCGTTTTGCGCGTTGACGAAATGCAGCCAGTAAAGCGTATGAAACGTACCCTGGGTCTTAACCATCCACGTGGACCCGCCGTCGGTGGTCTTGATCATCTGTCCGCTGGTCCCCACGGCCCACGCAACCCCGGGGTCCAACCAGGACACGCCGGCCACGGATTGGCTCACCCCCGTGCTCTGCGTAAACCACGTCGTTCCCCCGTCCGTAGTTTTCTTGAAGCCGTTGCCGAATATCGTCCATCCGGTGTCTTCATCGACAAAGTACAAATCGTTGGGAGAGAGCAGGCTGGCGGAGACACTATCCCATGAAGCGCCGCCGTCGGTTGTCTTGAACACTCTGGAGCTCGACGCAAACCAACCGCGAGCGGCGTCCAGGAAGTAGAACGTCGTCAGAAACGCGCCGGTGAATGCTTCCTCGTACCAGGATGCGCCGCCGTTCGTAGTCCGGAAGACACTTGATACGTTCGTCAGGGCCCAGCCGTTGGCCGCATCGGAGAACTGGATGTCCTTGAACCACGATGTCGTAGACGTGCTCGTGGCGTACCATGTGGTCCCCCCATTAGTGGTCTTCAGAATCGTCCCAAAGGACCCGGCTGTCCAGCCGGTGTCGCCGTCGAGGAACTGAACCGCTTCGAGAACAGAGGTCGTTCCGCTGGGCTGCGAAAACCAGGAACCTCCGCCGTCGGTCGTCTTCAAGATCCTTCCGTTCCACCCAACGATCCAACCCACCTGCGAATCGATGAACGTCACGGCTTCAAGCGGGGACGAATTGCCTCCATACCTGTGCCGTTCGTCCCAGCTCTGTCCGTCGTCGGTCGTACGAAGGATGGTACCCCCGGAGCCTACTGCCACAACGGTCGACGGAGCTACCATGTGTACGTCCCACAACCAGTTGCCCTGCGGCCTCGGATTCTGCCAGTACCAGCCTTCCTGGGCCACCGTGGGGACGGTGAGCAGGGAGGCAAATGCGAGAGACCAGATCACGGACGACCCGCGCATACATGCGAGCAACGCGACAGCACTCTTGGCTGGCCGATTCATCATGGTTGGTCTCCCTGGGAAACGACTCAGACCGTCTTTCTCCAGAAAATCAAATTCAGTTCGGACAAGGATTCCACTCGGCGCAGGTGGTCGAGATTAATCCGCCGCAGGGGGAGGGAAGTGAGTGAAATGCGTATTAAAGTAAGGAAGTATCCGAAGGGTGGCAAATGAAAATTTTGCAATGGATATCGGCCGCATGACGGCACTTGTAACGAGGATCGGTCCCCGCTTAGATGCCGGCAATTGGGCACTGCAAGCGTCCAAACACGCGATTCGGACCGAGTATCTCGCGGAAGTGACATGCAGTGCGATCGGGAGCCGCACTGAAGCTACGAGGAGTTCTGATAAAGGCGCTCGATCAGGTCAATGTACTTTTGTGTGATATTCTTTCGCTTCAGTTTCAACGTGGGCGTAATCTCCCCGCTCTCGATGGAGAAATCGAACGGCAGAACCAGAAACCGTTTGATCTGTTCGGTATGGTTGAGCGTTGCGTTGACGTGGTCTATCGTCCTCTGCAGACTTCCTGAAATAAAACGGCGCGTGTGCCACCACCGGTCTCGCCCGAGGAGGGCTACCTACTCTCGGATCTAACCTTGCGGACCATCCCGAAGATGCGTAGATTCGTTTCCGGGACAAAGGGACTTATCCTATGTGCGGACGATACACGGTCACCGCTCTCAGAAACGAGATTCAGGAACGGTTCGACATCCCGGACGAACAGGTCGATCTGGAGTTCGGGGAATACAAGCCCAGCTACAATGTTGCGCCGACCGACAAAGTGCCGGCCGTGTACGTTCGCGACGGCAAGAGGCGGCTCGCCCTGATGACATGGGGACTCATGCCGCCGTGGTCACGTGATCCGAAGGAAGGCGCACGGTTCATCAACGCCCGCGCAGAGAGCATCCACGAAAAACCGGCCTTCAAGGAATCCCTCCCGCACCGGCGCTGCCTGGTCATCGCGGACGGCTTCTACGAATTCAAAGCGGAAGGAAGGACCAAACGTCCTGTTCGGTACACGCTCGCCAAGCCCGGACTCTTCGCTTTCGCAGGCCTCTACTCCCTGTGGAAACCGCGCGACACCGATGCATTCCCTCCGAGTTGCACGATCGTCACAACTGAGCCGAATGAATTGGTGGCTCAGGTCCACAATCGCATGCCGGTCATACTGCCGAGAGAGTCTGAAAGTGCCTGGCTCGACCCGGCACGGCTGGACTACGAAAACATCAAGCACATGCTCGTTTCGCCCACCGCTTCGGCCATGAAAGGCTATTTCGTCAATCCGGCGGTGAATTCCGTCAAAAACAACTTCCGGGAACTCATCGACCCATTCGACTACGGCACCCTGTTCGGCTAGCCGCCGGACGACGCCATACCCAGCCTCATTTCCCCGAATCCCGGAACGTCCACCACGCTGCAACCACCGACAGGAATACGAGACCGGTGAGAACAATCGGCGGAAGGAAGGTGAGCCATGCCATGATTGCGAAGCAGATGCCAAACAGCACCGCCTCCATCCCAAGGATACCCTTCAGCAGTCCGGGATCTGCCCGTTTAGCCAGAAGAAGGGCGTTCAGCCAGCCGCCCATCAAGTATAAGAGCGTGAAACAAGCGCTGAGCGCCGTGACGATGTCCGACATGCTGGGGGCAAAACCGGCGCCGAGATCCCGCCGGTAACCTTCCATCAGTTCGAAGAGTATCCGCTCCTTATCGCTGGAGGGCTCGGGACGGCGGAAGAAACTAAGGGAGTGAACCAAAGCGGTGAGGAATTGCACTCCGATCGTCGCCTTGAGAAGCATGCGCCTGAATCCCATGGGATGTCCTTTCAGGGTTTCTTCACCGGATGTCCTGCCCCCAACTTATCGATCGCGGACGACGGAGTCAATCGGAATTGGCGACCGAAGCATACAAAAAACAGCTACTTGGACGATGGAAAACTTCTTGACAATCAGTGCAAAAAGGCCTATCTTCAGGCCCTGACTTGCGAATTAAGTTGTTTTTGGGACTGAAGTTAGGTCAAAGTCCAGAGCCGTCAGTTGAAAATGGTCATTGAGAAAATTCTGAGCCTGCAGGACGGCGAGCACGAGTTTCACTTTGACGTGCCGGCAGCCGAACTCGGGATCGACCTGAAGGATTTCGAAGGCCACGAGACCTTTGACGGCAACGTTCTGACCCGCGTCACCCTCACAAAGTCGGGACACATGTACTATGTTCACTTTCGTGCTTCCTCCTCACCCCGTTTCTTGTGCGACCGTTGCCTGTCGGAAGTCCGGCGGGAAGTGCGAGGCGAATTCACCATCCTCTACTCGGTTGCCAGGCAGCCAAAGGGTGACGAGGAAAACGAAATCCGCTACGTGGAAACGAATCGCACGAACGACATCATGATCGACAAGGACGTGGCAGACACATTGATCCTCGCCCTTCCTGCCAAGATTTTGTGCCGCGAGGACTGCAAAGGATTGTGCGCACAATGCGGGGCGGATCTGAACACCACGACGTGCGAACACGTCCATTCAGCGGTGGAAGAGCTTTGAAAACGATTCTATAGACCCAAGGAGACCACCCTCATGCCCAATCCCAAACGCCGGCACTCCGCGACTCGCCGCGACAAACGCCGAACCCATTGGAAACTCGATGCACCGTCGACGTCTGAGTGCTCCAACTGCCATCAGCCGAAACTGCATCATCGCGTGTGCCCCAACTGCGGTCACTACGATAAGCGCCAGGTGGTGGTGGCCCGCGAGGCCTGATTGTCCGGCATCAAATCCTGTTTGAGTTTCATGCCTGTCCTTTGTATCATACAGACCAGCGACAGGCAAACTTCTTTGTACCGTTACCGCGAATCCACCGTTAAACCCCAGGCGTTATGAAGATCGTTGTGGATGCGATGGGAGGCGACCAGGCCCCCCTTCATATTGTGGATGGCGCCGTACTGGCGGCCCGCGAATTCGCGGATCACGGATCGGCGCACGCCGTCGTGCTCACCGGCGTACAGGAACGTATCCTGACGGAGATCAACCGCTGCGGCAGCGGTGACCTCATCGGCCGTACGCTGGAAATCCACCACACGGAAGACGTCATCGAGACGCACGAGTCCCCCGCCTCAGCTCTTCAAAAAAAGAGCTGTTCGTCGGTCCACGTGGGCGTCGAACTCGTGAAACGCGGACAGGCCGACGCGTTTGTCAGTATGGGCAATACCGGCGCCGTCATGGCCGTGGGTCTGATGGGCCTTGGACGAATCGAAGGCGTCCAGCGCCCGACCATTGCTGCGTTCTTCCCAACGTCCAGCGGCTTTACCCTGGTCCTCGATGTGGGCGCCAACGTGGACTGCAAGCCCCAGCACCTTCTTCAGTTCGGCGTGATGGGCAGCATCTACATGCACGCCATGCGAGGCATCGATCGTCCGCGCGTGGGCCTGCTCAGCGTCGGGGAAGAGGACTCCAAAGGGGACGAACTGACCGTGAGAGCCAATGAACTCTTCAGGGAAAAACAATTGTTCAATTTCATCGGCAACGTCGAAGGGCGCGACATTCTCAAAGGCACGGCCGACGTGATCGTCTGCGACGGCTTCGTCGGCAACGTGGCTCTCAAAATGGCCGAGAGTTTCATCAAAGTGCTGCAGGCCAAGGTGGGAACCTACACGCAGCAGGCCGGAGCCGAAGCGGGCCGCGTTTTCCAGGACTTCTTCGGAAAAGCCATGAGTTCCTGGGACTACCAGTCCCACGGAGGCGTGCCCCTGCTCGGCGTCAACGGCGTCGTGATCATCGGCCACGGCAGTTCATCCGCCAAAGCCCTGTACCGCGCCGTCCACGTGGCCAAGGAAATGGTCGAAAAGAAGATCAACGACGTGATCCGCGAGCGCATTCGCCTCTCGTGATCGCTCAACCCGTCAACTGTTGAAAGTCTGAACACCGTGCCGCACAAGAAGATCCGAGCCAAGATCACCGCCGTCGAGCACTGGGTGCCCGAGCAGAAGCTTACGAATGCCGACTTTGAGAAGATGGTAGACACTACCGACGAGTGGATTACCAGCCGCACCGGCATCAGGGAACGCCGCATTCTCGAGAAGGGCAAAGCGTCTTCGGATATGGCCGCCGAAGCCTGCAAACGCCTGTTCGAGGCTACCGGCATCGAACCCGAGGAAATCGACGTCATCGTCTTTGGTACCGTTACGCCCGACATGATGTTCCCGGCGTCCGCCTGCCTGCTGCAAACGAAAGCGGGCATGGTCAATGCATGGGGTTTCGACGTTTCCGCGGCCTGCTGCGGATTCGCCTACTCGCTTGTCATCGGAGCCCAGTTCATCGAATCCGGCAACGCGAAGAAAGTGCTCGTGGTCGGGGCCGACAAGATGAGTTCCATCGTCGACTACACCGACCGTAACACGTGCATTCTTTTCGGTGACGCGGCGGGTGTCGTGCTGCTCGAGCCGTCGGACGACGACGCCCTGGGTATTCTCGACTACTACAACGAAATCGACGGCATCGGAGCGCCGTATCTCAACATGCCCGGCGGAGGCAGTCTCAACCCGCCCACGCACGAGACGGTGGAAAAGAAGATGCACTATATATATCAGGACGGCCGCACCGTCTATCAGTACGCCGTCAAGGGCATGTCCGAAGTTCCCGCCCTGCTCCTCGAGCGCAACGGGCTCACGGGCAAGGACGTAGCGTTGTTCGTGCCTCATCAGGCCAACAAGCGTATCATCGATTCCGCTGCCGACCGCATGGGTCTTGCCGCATCGCAGGTCGTGGTCAATATCGACCGCTACGGCAACACGACGGCCGCCACGATTCCCATGTGCCTTTCGGAGGCCGTCAAGGATGGACGGCTGAAAAAGGGCGATCTGGTGGTGATTGCGGCGTTCGGCGGCGGCTTTACAACCGGCAGCGTGCTGCTGCGATGGGCCTACTAGCAGGAAGCTCCTATGAAGAAGACTGCGCTGGTTTTTCCCGGACAGGGATCCCAATACGTCGGGATGGGACGGGACCTGTATGAGCAGTTCTCCTCCGTGCGCTCCCTGTACGACCGCGCCGAGGCGGTGCTGGGCATGAATCTGAAATCGGTCTCGTTCGAAGGGCCGGAGGAGGCTCTGAGACAGACACGCGTCACGCAGCCGGCCATTTTTGTGCACAGCATGGCCGTCCTCGAAGTTCTCCGGGAGCAAGCGGGCGGTTTGTCCTTTCACATGGCGGCGGGACACAGTCTGGGCGAGTACTCCGCACTGGTGGCGGCCGGTGTCCTCAGTTTTGAGGATGCTCTTCGCGTCGTCAAGGCCCGGGCCGAGGCCATGCAGGCGGCCGGAGAGGCCACGAAAGGCGCGATGGCGGCCGTCATCGGAATGGAAGCCGGTGCGCTCGAAGACGTTTGCAGACGTGCCGCGCCGAGCGGCGTCGTGCAGTGCGCCAATTACAATTCGCCGGGCCAGATCGTGATCTCAGGGTCCGTAGCCGGTGTGCACAGAGCCATGGAACTGGCCAAGGAGGCGGGTGCGCGCATGGCCAAAGAACTGGTGGTCAGCGGCGCTTTCCATTCCCCGCTCATGGAACCGGCGACCTCACGCGTGGCCGATGCGCTGAAAAAGGCCGTCCTGAAGGACGCATCGGTTCCTGTCTTTGCCAATGTGACGGGTGAGGCCATGCACACGGCGGCGGACATCGGCCGTCTGCTCGTTCAACAGATAACGGGAGCGGTCCGGTGGCACGAAGCCGTGAACCGGATGATCGCCGCCGGTGCCGGCATATTTTACGAACTCGGACCCGGCAGCGTACTGCAGGGACTGATCAAGCGAATCGATAAGAACGCGGCATGCGAGTGTATCGGCAAAGCCGAGGAGCTCGATAGATTCAAGACGGCATGACGCTCGAAGGCAGAGTGGCCATTGTCACCGGTTCCTCTCGCGGGATCGGCAAGGCGATTGCCCGATGTTTCTTGACAAGCGGCGCTTCGGTGGTACTCAACGGGAAATCGCCGGACCATCTGGAGGTTGCTCAGTCGGAACTGGCCGGCGCGGGCCGGCCCGATGCGATGATGGCGGTTCAGGCCGACGTCTCGCAGCCCGAAGACGTCAAGCGGCTCTTTGATGCGTGCCTGGAGCGCTGGGGCCGCCTCGATATCCTGGTCAACAACGCCGGCGTGTTCCGAAACAGCCTGGTCGCGCGCATGGACGAATCGGAGTGGAACTGGGTGCTCGACAACAACCTGAAAAGCTCGTTCCTCTGCACGCGGACGGCGGCCAAGCTCATGATGAAGCAGCGAAGCGGCCGCATCCTCTTCATCACGTCCGTCGTGGCCCTCGGAGGCAACCCTTTTCAGGCCAACTACGCGGCCAGCAAGGCGGGTATCGACGGACTCATGATGGCGACCGCGAAAGAACTGGCTCCGTATTCGGTCACCGTCAACGCCGTGGCGCCCGGCTATATTCTGACGGACATGACCCGGGACTTTCCGGAAACGGTTGTTCAGGACATTCTGAAATACGTTCCCCTGAATCGCCCGGGCTTGCCGGAGGAAGTCGCCTATCTGGTCCGGTTTCTGGCGTCCGACGAAGCGGCATACATCACGGGCCAGATCATTCAAGTCGATGGAGGAAGAGTCATCCGATGATGCACAGTTATTCAACGTTCAAACCATAACTTCAAGGAGGCCATTCTATGACCAGAGCGGAAATCGAGAAAAAAGTCAAAGAGATCATCGTCAAGAAACTTGGCGTGACGGAAGCCGAGGTGACGCCCGCTGCATCGTATGTGGAAGATCTGGGGGCCGATTCGCTGGACCAGGTCGAACTGGTAATGGAATTCGAGGACACGTTCAGTCTGGGCGAAAAGATTCCCGAGGAAGAAGCGGCCAAACTGACGACCGTCGGCTCTACGATCGAATACCTGGTCAACAAACTCGGAGACAAGTAAGCCATTGGGAAGGCCGATGGAAGGAGAGTTCCATTGGCCTTATACTTTTTTGTTTCGTTGTTTATCATTTGACACCGAGCCAAGGAGAACGTATGAGAGACCGTAGAGTGGTGGTAACCGGAATGGGGGCCGTTACACCCATCGGCAACTCCGTCGATGAGTTCTGGCAGGGTATGATGGAGGGCCGGAACGGGGTAGACAAGATCACTCTCTTTGACCCGAAGGACCACGAAACGCAGTTCGCCGCCGAAGTCAAGGGATTCGACGCGAGCCTGTACATGGACAAGAAGGACGCGCGGAGGACCGACCGTTTCTCCCAGTTCGCCATAGCGGCCGCTCGCATGGCGCTGGACGATGCAAAGCTCGATCTCCAGGCGACGGACCCCACACGTATCGGATGCATCATCGGAAGTGGAATCGGCGGATTCCGGACGTTCGAGGAACAATACGAGATTTACCTGCAAAAGGGCCCGCAGCGTATCAGTCCGTTTTTCATTCCGATGATCATCATCGACATCGCGGCAGGTCAGGTGGCCATTCTGTTCGGTCTCAAAGGCCCGAATTACGCTACGGTCTCGGCCTGCGCCACAGGCAGTCACGCCATCGGCGACGGGTACCTGCTCATCCAGCGCGGAGACGCCGACCTGATGGTGTGCGGAGGTACGGAGGCCGGTATCTGCCGGATGGGGGTCGCCGGATTCAACGCAATGAAAGCGCTTTCTACGCGTAACGATGATTTCAAGAAAGCCAGTCGGCCGTTCGACAAAGAAAGAGACGGTTTCGTCATGGGAGAAGGGGCCGGTATTGTGCTGCTGGAGGAACTCGAGCACGCAAGGAAACGCGGCGCGCGCATTTATGCGGAACTGGCCGGCATAGGCTACACCGACGACGCCTATCACATCACGGCCCCTGCCGAAGGCGGTGAAGGCGCCGCCCGCGCCATGACCCTTGCACTCCGCGACGCCGGCATGAGGCCGGAAGACATCGACTACGTAAATGCCCACGGAACCTCCACCGAATACAATGACAAGAACGAAACGGCAGCGATCAAGACGGTGTTTGTCGAGCATGCCGGGCGATTGCTCGTGAGTTCGACCAAGTCCATGACGGGACACTTGCTCGGTGCCGCCGGCGGTATCGAGTTCATTGCCGCCACGCTGGCGATCCATCATTCAAGAGTGCCCCCGACCATCAACTACGAAGTTCCCGACCCCGAATGCGATCTCAACTACGTGCCCAATAAGGCCGTGGAGCGACCCGTGCGTGCCGCGATCAGCAACACGTTCGGTTTCGGAGGACACAACACGTGTCTGCTGGTCAGACGATTTGCGGGATAGAGACAAGAGGTCAAAACGACAGCGGTATGACTGCCAGCCGACAGCGACGGCCCGTTCAACGCAAGACAGTGCACGAATTTCTATCCGGGCTTCTTTCCCGTTTGTTTTCGCACCGCCCGGCGGCCCTCCCCGGCAACGGTCGTTGGTTGGAACAGCTCCGCACCCTGGAACGCCGCATCGGCCATACCTTCCGGCACCGCGATCTTCTTGTGCAGGCGCTGAAACACCGCTCGTACCTGAGTGTCCTCAACGAGGACCGCATCGCGTCGTACGAACGACTCGAATTCCTGGGCGACGCAGTGCTGAATATGGTGGTTTCGGAATTCCTGTATTCGGCCTTTCCCCGAGACGAGGAAGGGGATCTCACGAAGCACAAAGCACTCCTCGTCAATAAGAAAACCCTCGCGCGAAAGGCCGAAGATCTTGGGATCGGCGAGTTCGTCCTGCTCAGCGACGGTGAAGAGCGGTCGGGAGGCCGAACCCGGACGTCGATCCTGTCGGACGTTCTGGAATCCATTGTCGGCGCCCTTCTGCTGGATGCCGGGTACCACCGGACGCGTACGTTTATCCAGCAGAATTTACTCCTGGATTTTCACGGCGTCCTGGACGATGAGCGAAATCAAAATTTCAAAGGAGAATTGCTTGAATATACGCAAAGCCATGATTGGGGGATGCCCGCCTACACTCTGGTGGATTCCACCGGCCCCGAGCATCAAAAGGAGTTCACCGTCGAGGTATTGATTCGTAACGAGGTTTTCGGTGTGGGCAAGGGCATGACCAAGAAGGACGCGGAGCAGCAAGCGGCCAAAGAGGCCCTGATCCGAATCCGAACGCCAGAAACCGCGTAATCTCAGCACTTCACCGTGGAGACGCATCGTGAATAAGATCTGTGTCGTTGGAACAGGATATGTGGGACTGGTGACGGGAGCCTGCCTGGCGGATTTCGGAAACCATGTCACATGCGCCGATATCGACGGGGAGAAGATCACCAAGCTGAAGAGCGGTGTGATTCCTATATATGAACCGGGTCTGGAAGAAGTCGTGGACCGGAATGTCAGGAAGGAACGATTGGTGTTCACCACGGATGTTGACGGAGCAATACGTGATGCGGAAGTAGTGTTCATTGCCGTGGGTACGCCACCCGGTGAAGGCGGCGAAGCCGACCTGAGGATCGTATTTCAGGTCGCCGAGAACATCGCCCGGAACCTGAACGGGTATAAGGTCATCGTAACGAAAAGCACGGTCCCGGCCGGCACGGGCAGCAAAGTGACCTCCATGCTCCGAGACAGGGGGCCCAAAGGAGCGCAGTTCGACGTGGTTTCGAATCCGGAGTTCCTTCGGGAAGGCTCCGCTGTCGAGGATTTCCTTCGACCCGATCGCGTGGTCATCGGAACGACGAGCGAACGGGCCCGGGAAGTCATGAAGGCCATATACCGGCCCCTGTACATCAACGAGACCCCGATGGTCGTCACGAACGTCGAAACGTCGGAGATGATCAAGTACGCCTCCAATGCGTTCCTGGCTGTGAAGATCTCCTTCATCAATGAGATCGCCAATATTTGCGAACGCATCGGGGCCGACGTGAAAGTCGTAGCCAAGGCCATGGGACTGGACGGCCGGATCAGCGCGAAGTTCCTGCATGCGGGCGGCGGATACGGAGGGTCCTGCTTTCCCAAGGACACACAGGCGCTCGTCAAGACATCGCTGGAAGTCGGTTCGCCGTCGCTCGTGGTTCAGGCTGCCATCGACACCAATGAAAAACAGAAGTATCGCATGTTCGAGAAGATTCAGCGGTTGGTCGGATCCGTCCAGGGAAAAACCATTGCGCTGCTCGGACTCTCATTCAAACCCAACACCGACGACATTCGCGACGCCACCTCCCTCACAATCATCGAACAGGTGCTAAAAGCGGGCGGCCGGGTCCGTGCATACGACCCCGCATCCATGGACTCCATGCGAGCCCGATATCCCCAGATTGAGTACTGCAGGGACGCCTACGACGCGTGCCATGGCGCCGACGCCGTGGCCATCGTGACCGAGTGGAACGAATTCCGGGAGCTGGATTTTGAACGAGTGAAATCGATCGTCAAGGGCCGCCGGTTGATCGATTGTCGGAACATTTACGATCCCGCAGAAATCAGGAATTACGGATTCGAATACGAAGGAGTCGGTCGCGGGTACTCCTCATAGGAAAGTTGTGCGAAGCCGTTCGTCGATGGCCGCGCGTTTTATATTATCA
The DNA here is from genome assembly GCA_037445875.1 of Bacteroidota bacterium. Lineage (GTDB taxonomy): Bacteria > CLD3 > CLD3 > SB21 > SB21 > JBBIJR01. The sequence goes on from JBBIJR010000013.1 coordinate 47,655, forward strand.
TAAGGAACAGGTCACACGTATGAGTCTGGAATCGCGGATCAGGGAGAAAAAATGTAAGGTGGGCGTCGTCGGTCTGGGTTACGTGGGATTGCCCCTGGCCGTAGAGTTCGCGTCCAGCGGTTTTGAAACTCTGGGCATCGACGTGGACGCTCACAAGGTGGACAGCATTCGGCGCGGCAGGAACTACATCGATGACATTTCGAACGAACGATTTGCCGCCTGTATCCAATCCGGACGTCTGAAGGCCTCTGCCGACTACGCACAGGTGAAGGATCTCGACGTCATCTTTATTTGCGTTCCGACACCCTTCACCGAGAACAAAGAGCCCGATGTGTCGTTCATCGTTGACGCGAGCGAACAAATCGCCCGGGGCCTTCGAAAAGGGCACCTCGTGATCCTCAAGAGCACAACCTTTCCGGAAACCACCGAGCGCGTCGTGCAGCCGATACTGGAAAAGACCGGACTGAAGGTCGGACGGGACTTCCATCTGGCCTTTTCTCCGGAGCGTATCGATCCCGGCAACAGGAAGTTCACCACGGCGAATACGCCCGTGGTCGTCGGGGGCGTGACCCCGCGATGCACCGAACTCGCTTGTCTGATCAACACCCAGATCATCGAAAAGGTCGTAACGGTCTCCAATCCGCGTATCGCCGAAATGACCAAGTTGCTGGAGAACATTTTTCGCAGCGTGAATATTGCGCTGGTCAATGAACTGGCCCAGTTGTGCGATCGTATGGGCGGGATCAACATATGGGAAGTCATCCAGGCGGCGGCCACAAAACCGTTCGGGTTCATGCCATTTTACCCCGGTCCGGGCATCGGAGGCCACTGCATTCTGATCGACCCGTACTACCTGTCCTGGAAGGCGCGCGGTTATGATTTTCATACGAATTTCATCGAACTGGCCGCGGAGATCAACGAAGATATGCCGTTTTATGTGTACAGCATGATTGTAGAAGCGCTCGCGTGCCGCGGCATTCCGTTGAAAAAGGCCAGAGTCCTGGTCCTTGGGGCGGCATTCAAAAAGGACGTGGACGACATCCGGCATTCACCTTCTCTGAAGGTCATGGAGATCATGATGCATCGCGGCGTGGACAACATCCTCTACAACGATCCCCACGTCCCAGAGGTCCATCTGTTCGGCCGGACCTATCGCTCGAGCCCGCTCACACCGGAATTGTTGAAAGAAGTGGACTGCGTTTTTGTAGGGACCGACCACAGCCTGTACGACATGGCCATGATTGTGGAACATGCGCCGTTGATTGTCGATGCACGCAACGCCACGAAACATCTCACCACAGGCACGGATAAGGTCGTTCTGCTGGGAAGCGGCCGCCGTACCGGATAGCCGAAGCAAGGCGGTACCGCGTTTTGAAGATACTTAATGTGGTCGGGGCGCGACCCAATTTCATGAAAATGGCCCCCCTGATGCGAGTGCTCCGCGAGGATTCGTCGTTCCAGTGCATTCTGATCCACACCGGCCAGCATTACGACACGAAGATGTCCGACGTCTTCTTCCACGACCTCGACCTGCCGGAACCGGACATCCATCTGAATGCAGGCGCCGGTTCGCACGCACGACAGACGGCCGACATCATGGTTCGGTTCGAGAAGGTCGTCGAGGAACAGCAGCCGGACCTGGTTGTCGTCGTAGGTGATGTAAACTCCACGCTGGCGTGTTCGGTGACCGCATCCAAGATGCACGTGCCGGTCGCGCATGTGGAGGCCGGGCTCCGGAGCTTCGACCGTACCATGCCGGAGGAGATCAACCGCGTCGTTACGGACGCCGTGAGCGATGTACTGTTTACGACGGAGAGAAGCGGGAACCGAAATCTGCTCAACGAAGGTAAACGGCCTGATCAGATTCATTTCGTCGGCAACGTCATGATCGATTCCCTGAAGTTCGCGCTGGAGAGGATGGATGAACAGCCGGTTCTCCGCCGATACGATCTGGAGGAACGCGGATATGCCGTCGTGACGCTGCATCGACCATCGAACGTCGACGATCCCCGTAACCTCCACACCGTCATTTCAATGCTCGATATGCTGCAGCAGCGGTTGAGAACCGTGTTTCCCATCCACCCCAGAAGCCTCAAGATGATGGAGGCCTTCGGTTACGGCGAACCGCTTCGTCGCATGGCAAACCTGATCGTCTCCGAACCGATGGGCTACATGGAATTCCTCTCGCTGGTGAGGAAGTCCAGGCTCGTTGTCACGGATTCGGGCGGTCTGCAGGAAGAAACTACCTGTATGGGTATCCCCTGCCTGACCATGCGGAGCAATACGGAAAGGCCCGTGACGATCGAACAGGGAACCAACGTGCTGGTGGGATTGGACAAGAGATTGCTCGCCGATCAATTGGAACAGATACTGAATGACCAATTCAAGAAAGGCTCCGTCCCTGAATTATGGGACGGGCATGCAGCCTCTCGTATCGTAAACGTACTGAAAACGATGGAATCATGAGAAGTACCCGTATCTTGCTGTTTGGGCTCCTGCTGCTGGGAGCCCGTCCCGTGAAAGCTCAATTCGAGAGGACGGAGACGTCCCCCCTCGACATCCCGAAGCGGGAATACAAAGGCAGGGACAAGAAGACCACGGGGTCGACCGTACCGAAACAAGTCGAACGAAGAACCGCTGCCCAGGCCAACGTACTGGAAACGGTGATCGATCCGGACGCTTACGTCGTCGGTCCAGGCGACGAGTTCCTGATCACCATTTGGGGACAGGTGTCCGAGTCCGTCACCACACTCATATCGCCGGAAGGGATGATCGTCGTTCCCAGTGTTCGGGAATTCGACGTGCGGAACCTCACGCTCAGTCAGATGAAGGAGAAACTGAAAACCGGCATGGCCTCTGTCTATACGGGAGCGGACGTAAGTGTGAATCTCCTTTCCGTTCGCTCATTCAAGGTGAACGTGACGGGCCTGGTCGTGAACGGCGGTTCGGTGATCGTTTCCGCCGTCGACCGCGCCTCGGAGGTCATCCTTCAAGCAGGCGGGTTCGATACCACGTATCTGTCCGCGCAGGTGATTCCGTCGCGTCGCAATATTCAGATTCGTAGAAGGAACGGCACTGTTCTACGGGCGGACCTGGATATGCGCGACAACGCGGGTGACGTCGGTCTGGATCCACTGCTCGTCGATGGAGACGTGGTGTTCGTTCCGCCGGTGTTTGCGCGTTTCCATGTGTTCGGGGCCGTCCGTGTGCCGGGACCATACGAGTACGTTTCGGGAGAGCGCCTCACGGACGTGGTGCGCCTGTGCGGCGGTTTCGCCCACGGGATCGATTCGTCCGAGGCTGAACTGGTGCGGTTTACCGGCGATACGGCCACGCAGCATATCCGGCTGGACTTGAAGGCGGCACTGGCCAGGCCCACCGACACAACGGCCAACTTGCGCATACAACCGGACGACCGCATCTATTTTCGCAAACCGTCGAGATTTCACGAGGCCAAGAATGTCCGCATTACCGGTGCCGTGTCGCGTCCGGGCGTTTACGCGATCACGGAAGGGCTGACTACGTTCAGCGACATTGTGATCGAGGCCGGTGGTTTCACGTCTGAGGCCTCATTGGATAATATCGTCGTTTTTAGAGGCAAGGAACTCGAGGACGAAGTGGATTTCGAATACAACCGTCTCAGCGAGACGTCAATCCTCGAGATGAACGAAATCGAGAAGTCGTACTTCAAGGCCAGAACCCGCCAGTACTACCCCATTGTCCAGACAGATTTTAGCCGGCTCTTTGCGAACGGAAAGGTGAACAAGGAACTGGACGTGCTGTTGAGGAACGGAGACGTTATCGATGTGGGCAAGCAAAAGAGAACGGTGAAGGTGGTCGGCGCCGTAGCCAATCCCGGCCTGGTAGAATGGTCAGCCGGACAGAACTACCGGTACTACGTCCGGAAAAGCGGGGGGTACAGCGGCAGCGCCATGACGGGTTCCGTACGAATCATCAAGCCGTCGAGTCAGACCTGGGTCGATGCCAGATCCAACATGGTCATAGAAGACGGCGACATCATCTTCGTCCCTGAACGGGACTACATCAGCGGTTGGACCATTTTCAAGGAGACCATTGCCGTCGTCGGTCAGATCGCCGCGATCACCGCCACGATCATTCTGATTGCCATCCAGGTGAAGTGAAAGATTGTGGATAGAATCACGGACAGGAGAGTGCCGAAACCGGCCGTCTTGCAATCAGGTCGTCGTAGTCCACTTCCAAACCCGTCATCTGTTCACCGGTGAGTAAAGCAACAGCGGTAAGCCGCGGAGGGGGCTCATGGCCAAATACCGTTACAAAATCCCGGAAGGGCTCGATCGTTTCTTCTTTCCACTCTCCCGCTTCCCCCGGACCCGACCGCAAGACGACGTAGTATGAATCGAAGAGCCACCCTTCCTTCTTCAGCACGGTACACGGTCGTGCATCGCTGTGCCAGACGTAGTGGAGCATGACCGGTACACCGATCCAGTTCTGGTAAAAAAGGACGGAGACCGTGGCGAGGCTGCCGCGCATCCCGCCCCGATCACCGGTGTACCGTATCCGCCATTTCCACGATAGCCGTCGGTAGTCGGTCAGGTCGTAGCTGAACGGGCGTACAAGGGGGACCGCTACGGACGAGGAACGAGACGTCAGATAGGACTGCCCCGAATCAGACCGGACCGAATATAGCGGGTCCGTCCTCATAAGCCCGTCGTCTTTCTTTCTCCATCCCCAGTATCGCGGATAGTCCCCCGGAAGGGCCTGGCTGAAGTCATCGATCCTAAGTTCCGGGACGTCCAGCAAACGCGCCTCGACGTATTCATAGGAAAAACCCTCTTCCAGCAGGTTATCAAACGGATTCAGGTGCTCAGCGATCAGATTGAACTGCTCCGTCCGGATGTCGAAGATCCTCCAGCGCCCGCGTCCTCGCAGCACACGGAAACGGGCGCTTTGGATTTCATCGTTGGCCAGTATGTTGAGAGTGACCCACGCTTTGTCTCCGGCTGTGGCCTCTTCGCTCCAGCGGAGCGCTTCCTCGTTCAAACCGCTGCCATACCGCAAAAGGAAGAATGAAACCTCACGGATCAGCTTCAGTCGTACGGCCGAGGTAAAACGCCGTTCCCAACTCTGCGGAAGGTTCGCCCAATTGGTACGCAGCATTCGGCGCGTGATTTCATGCCAGTCGAACACGTCGTCCAACCGATGCGCGGAACCTGGCTGCTCAGCCTGAAGACGAACGGAAGACGTGTCTTTGATCCAGTCCCGGAGCGTTCGCGACCGCTCGACGAGATCGGTGGCAGGGCCGGCCTGGGCGTGCGCTGAACGTGGTCCCGAAAGCGCTAGGACGACGGCCAGCCATAGCAGATGGGTGAGGATGGTCACGACCGCCATGTGTTCAGGACAATACCCTTTTCGGACGTTTCCGCATACGTGAAGTGGCTCAGCCAGTCGCCGAGATTGATGTACTTCTTCCCTTCCGATTCCTCCTCGACGGGCAGGTGGTGATGTCCCATGATCACCGTGTCGATGCCTGCATCAAATTGCCGGCGGACAAAACGGCGTATGCTGGGATCATGGACATACTTCAGGTGTTCCCGATCCTGATCCCGGCTGAGTCGCGATGAGGCGCTAGCCATCCGTACACCGATATCCGGATGGAGCCAACGATACAGGTAGACATGCGGGGGAAACCTCAGGATTCGGCGCAGCAAACGATAGGTTCGGTCCCGGTCGGACACCCCGTCACCGTGGTGCAGCAGGACCTTCTTGCGGTTCACCTCAATGGTTATCGGATTCCGCCAGACCCGGACACCCAGCTCGTGCTCGAAGAAATCACCCATCCAGCAATCGTGGTTCCCGACGAGATATTGGATCTCCGTACCGCTCTCTAACAGCTGCATCAGATAATGCACGCCCCACAGGCATTGCTTCGGGACTACCTTCCGGTACTCAAACCAGAGATCAAAGAAATCGCCCACGATATACAATACCTGTCCTGTGCGGCCGACGTGATCCAGAAAACCCCTTAATTTCCGGTGTACCTCGCGGTCCGCCTCCGTCCGCGGAGCGCCCAGATGAACATCCGACAGGAAGAACAACTTACCGTCCATCATCGGAGGCCTCTGCTTTTCCTCGGGGGATCACCGTTACCAGGACGATGATCGACGCAACACCGACCATCAACCATCCCCACCACGATCCGTGCCGGCTGAAGAAAGTCCCCGTCTCGTCGGAAACAACGATTGAACCCGCCAGCACCACCTGTTCGGCATTTCGGGACTGCCGTACCACGCGGCCATACGGATCGATGATGGACGAGATGCCGGAATTGGCCGACCGGACCACGGCAATCCGGTTTTCGACCGCCCGAAGAACGGCGATCTGAGCATGCTGGACCGGCCCGAATGTCCCGTCATACCATGCATCGTTGGTCACGATGACGAGGAACTGCGCGCCGCGGACAACGGCATCTCTCACCATATG
>JBBIJR010000014.1:0-24272 GCA_037445875.1 Bacteroidota bacterium
TATGAGCCAGTGCGCGAGCCAGTGGTGCACCTCCTCGTACCACAACCTCGAATTCTGCGGCTTGAGAATCCAATGGCCCTCGTCGGGGTAATACAGGAACCGCGACGGGATGCCTTTCCGCTGCAGCACCGTGAATAGATGCATGCCTTCCGACACGGGAACCCGGAAATCCAGTTCGCCGTGGATCACGAGCGTCGGGGTCTTGAAGTTCTGCACATAGGTATACGGCGACCATTTTTCATAAAGTTCGCGGTTCTTGCCTTCCCAGTACGGCCCGACCATCTCCCACTCTTCGAACCACAGTTCCTCTGTCACGCCGTACATGTTGAACTCGTTCATGATCCCCGAGTGGGAAACAAAGCACTTGAAGCGGTCCGTGTGGCCGTTCATCCAGTTCACCATGTATCCTCCGTACGATCCGCCGGCCGCGCCGATGCGGTCCTTGTCGACGAAGGAGTATTTTTGCACGACGAATTCCAGACCTTTCATCAGGTCCTCGTAGACTTTGCCGCCCCAGTCTCGGTTGATGTCGTCCGTGAACCGTTGTCCATAGCCGGTCGAGCCGCGCGGATTGACCATCACGACAACGAAGCCCGGAGCGGCAAAGAGCTGGGGATTCCACCGGTAGTGCCAGTTATCGCCCCACGCTCCCTGCGGTCCGCCGTGGATAAGGTACACCATCGGGTACTTCTTCTTTGTGTTGAAGCCCGGCGGACGGATCAGAAAGCCGTGGACCCGGACGTTGGCCGCGCCGTCAAACCAGAATTCCTCTGCATTCTCCATTTCGATATTGGCCAACCGGTCCTTGTTTAGCGCGGTTAATGGTTGAGGGTTGTGGCCATCGAGCGTCATGACGTAGAGGTCTTCGGGCGAGTTGAGAGACTGACGCCTGGTGACGAGCCGGTCTTTCGTTACGCCGACCAGCTTGTCGTACGTACCGGAAGTCAGCTTGCGCGGCCCTTTGCCGGCAAGTTCCACCCGGTAAACCGCGTGATAGCCCGTTTCGTCGCAGTCGAAATACAGTGCTGTTCCATCCGGCGTCCAGACGTAATGGGCCACCGAACGGTCCAATCTCTCGGTCAGGTTCATGGTCCGGCCGGTTGCTACGTCATAGCGAATGAGGTCCGTCTTGTCGGCCTCGTATCCGGGCCGCTTCATGGAGCGAAACACGATGTACTTCCCGTCCGGGGAAAACGTACCGTGATTGTCCGCTCCGCGGCTCTCCGAGATCTTCGTTGGCTTTCCTCCCCCGAAGGGCATCAGGAACACATCGTTATTGGTCGACCAGGCGACATCGGGCTCCTCATGCAGGGTGAGCAGCAGGCTTTTCGAATCCGGCGAGAAAGTAAAGTCCTGCTTCCCTCCCAGATCGATCGGCGGCGCGTCGAAGTCGCCTTCGATCACGTCCGTGATCCGCCCCGTCTCGATTTCGAGCAAGAGTACCTGGCTTCGCTTGCCGTCCTTCCAGGAGTCCCACACACGATACGGCAGCTGCTCGAATGCGCGCGCCTTGACCGGATGGGACTCTTTGGCCTGTTCCCGGTCCTTATTGCAAGCATCGTCTGCGCAGTCAGGATAGACGTCCGCCGAAAAGGCAAGCGTCCGTCCGTCCGGCGACCAGACGAGCCCGTTGCCGAAGTTGACCGGTGTGGACAGGTCCGTGAGGCGGCGCGGTTCACCGCCGTCCACGGACATCAGATAGATCTGGAACGAACCGGTCCGGTTGGACACGAAGGCGAGCGACCGGCCGTCGGGCGACCACTCCGGCCTCATGTCCTTGTAGGCCGAATAGGTGAGCTGACGCGTGGTACTACCGTCGATGGATGTCAGGAAGATATTCGAAGCGTACGTGTTGGATGCGATGCGGTATTGCTGGACATTGTACGCGATCCATTGGCCGTCGGGCGAAACGGACGCATGGTCGAGCCGCCTCATCTCGATCATGTCTTCGGCGGTCAACGCGTGCTTGTTCTGCGCAACACCCGCGGCGGTCAGCACCGCCATCAGCAGCAAACCCATTGGTATAGCCATGAGCATCATCCTCTCGCGTTAGACGGTTCACAAGAAAGTCGCACAAAGATATCTTATTCGCCGTTCAGTTTCAACGCCCCGCCGCAGGAAATCTCTCGATTTCGACCGGGCACCGCGTTATATTTCTTCACAGCTGCGTTATCCGGCTCGTTATACAGGAAGCTTTCCCGGAGGTACCGTCGATGCGTGAACTGTCTCCCGATCTCAAGCAACTCCAGGATGAAGTCGAAACCTACGCCCGGGCGTACGGCCTCGAGTTCTTCACCCAGGTGTTCGAGGTCCTCGACTACGACGAGATCAACATGGTCGCGGCGTACGGCGGTTTTCCCACGCGTTATCCGCACTGGCGTTTCGGGATGGAGTACGAGCAGCTCTCGAAGGGGTACGAGTGGGGATTGCAGAAGATCTACGAACTCGTGATCAACAACGATCCGTGTTATGCGTACCTGCTCGAGTCCAACGCCCTCGTGGACCAGAAGATCGTGATGGCCCACGTGTACGGCCACAACGATTTCTTCAAGAACAACCTCTGGTTCGCGCCGACCAACCGCAAAATGATGGACGAAATGGCCAACCACGCCACCCGCCTTCGCCGCTACATCGAACGGTTCGGGCTGGAGGAAGTGGAGAACTTCGTGGACACGTGCCTTTCGCTCGAAGACCTGATCGATCCGCACGCGCCGCACATCCGCCGGCCGACGGACACCGAGGAACCCGGTGACATCCCGGAAGACCAGCCGCTCACGGTGAAGAAGCTCAAGAGCAAGGATTACATGGATGAGTTCATCAACCCGAAGGAGTTCCTCGACGAGCAGCTGAAGAAACTCACCGCGGAACAGGAGCGGAAGAAGAACTTTCCTGAACAGCCCCAAAAGGACGTGTTGGATTTCTTGATCGAGTACGCTCCGTTGACCAACTGGCAGCGTGACGTTCTTTCGATCATCCGGGAGGAGGCATATTACTTCGCCCCGCAAGCGATGACAAAGATCATGAACGAGGGCTGGGCGAGCTACTGGCACAGCCGGATCATGACCGAGCGGGCGGCGCGTGACGACGAGATCGTGGACTACGCAGACCATTGCTCCGGCGTGTTCGCTTCGGGTACCGGACGCCTGAATCCGTACAAACTCGGCGTCGAGCTGTTCCGCGACATCGAAGACCGGTGGAACAAAGGAAAGTTCGGGAGGGACTATGAGGAATGCCGCGACATGGTCGCCCTGCAGAACTGGGACCTGCAGTTAGGGCAGGGACGTAAGAAGATCTTTGACGTGCGGAAGCTGTACAACGACGTGATGTTCCTCGACGAGTTCCTCACGCCCGAATTCTGCGAGCGTATGAAGCTGTTCACGTTCGAGTACAACAGTTCGAACGATCAGTACGAGATCTCGGACCGTGCGTTCGCTGCGGTCAAGCAGAAGCTGCTGTTCCAGATCACGCATCGCGGGCTGCCGTATCTGTCGGTGATGGACGGCAACTTTGAGAACCGCGCCGAGATGCTGCTCGAACACAAGTATGAGGGGGTCGAGTTGAAGAAGGACGAGGCCCGGGCGACTATGGAGCACCTGTTCAAGATCTGGAAGCGGCCCGTCAGCGTGGCCACCTTCGTCGATCATCAGCCGGTACTCTGGACCTTCGACGGCAAGGACCACCGGGAGCAGCAGGGTTCCGTGACGGGAGAAGGCTAGCGGGGAACGGGTACGGCGCTCAGCACGTCCGCGAGTACTTCGTCCGCGCGGATGCCTTCCAGTTCCGTCTCCGCCTGCAGAATGATCCGGTGGCGGAGAACAGGTCCCGTGATAAACTTCACATCCTCGGGAATGACGTAGTCGCGACCCATCATGGCCGCGCGGGCTCTGGCGGCCAGGAACAACGCGACACCGGCGCGCGGGCTGGCCCCCAATTGGATGCCCGGGTAGTCCCGGGTCTTCCGCACGATCTGGGTGACGTACTGCATTACCCCGTCCTCGACGCGCACCGCGGCTATCTCGGTCCGGCACGCCGCCACATCGGCCGCAGAGGCCGCGGGCCTCACATCGCTCAGCCGCAGGTCGTGAGGGTCAAAGCCCTCCCGATAATTACGCAGGATCCTGACCTCGTCCGTTTCCGCCGGGTACTCCACCAGAATCTTGAACAAGAATCGGTCGAGCTGCGCCTCCGGAAGGGCATACGTGCCTTCGTACTCGATCGGGTTCTGCGTGGCAAACACCATGAACGGCTCCGGCAGCGTGTGCTGCTGCCCATCGATCGTGACCTGGCGCTCCTCCATGACTTCCAACAGAGCGGCCTGGGTCTTGGCCGGCGCGCGGTTGACCTCGTCGATCAGTATGAGATGGCTGAAGATCGGGCCTTTTTTGAGCACGAAAGTGCCGCGTCCTGCGTCGAAGATGTGGGTTCCGACCACATCCGAAGGCATGAGGTCGGGCGTGAACTGGATCCGCTTGTAGTCCGCCTGGATCGTCAGGGCGAGCGTTTTGACCAGCAGGGTCTTGGCGGTACCCGGCACGCCTTCCAACAGGACGTGTCCCCCCGAAAGCAGGGCGATGAGAACGTGATCGATGACGAAGGTCTGTCCCACAATCACCTTCTGCACCTCGGCCCGGAGGCGTTCGGCGAACTGTTGCGTGCGCGTAGCGGCGGGGGACGTCTCGGTCGTCCCGGTGGACACATCGGTCATCGGCGGTTCCCCTTTCTTGCGGGCTGCGGTCGCCCGGCGGCGTACAGTTCGTCCAGTTGTTTGATGAAATGCAGTAGTTCCTCGTCCGTAATCGCCACGGCCCTTCGGGCAACGGTTTCGGTCCCGGACGCGTCAATATCGCTATCTTTGATCTTCGTTTCAATGGTCGTGAACAGTTTCAACAGTTTTTCCCGGTCGTATCCGTAGCGCTTTCCCAGGATCTCGGCCAGTCTCGGATTCAGGGTCGTGCGGAACTTCCTCGCGTAGTAATGCAGGACCCACTCGTACCATGTTTTGAGCACGAAGCGGTTGGCGTGCGCCCGCCAGTATACATCGGACACAGCCTGCACGTAATCCAGCGAGGACCGGCGGGAGACCGCTCGCAGCGGCACCGGCCGTCCCACGCGTTTGCTCAGCGAATGGACGAACAACACCAGCGCCGTCAGGCCAATGGCCAATCCGACCCGAACGGGCAGTTCATCCAGAATCGCGATTGCCGATTCGTGGCCGTGAAAGCCCTGATGATATTCGTCGAAGAGCATGCGCGACAGCTTCCGCCGTTGTCCCCGCGCGTCGTACCGCACCAATCGCATGATCGCATCGAGGTTGCGCTCGCGGGCGACGAACCGGTTGAGGATGTAGTTGGGAGAATGGACCACGAGGACGGAACCCTCTCCCATGGGGATTTCCGCGACGGCGACCAGGCTGTCCGTACCGTAGACGATGTCCATTCGCCCGCGGCGCTCGGTCAGCGTCCATCCATAACTCTCCGATGAAGAGTCGTCGTTCTGCCAGTCGCTCCGCAGTTCCGGGGCCAACAAGGCATGACCGGCCGGGGTTTGCAGCAAGAACGTTGCCGCGCCTGCCGATGGTCTCGCGGCCAGGCCCAGCGTATCGAGCCATGCACTCAGTGCCCGGTTGTAAAAGAGCATAATCGTGGCGCCGTTCTTTGCCCGCTCCTCCAGTGCCGTCCGATCGTCCTCCTCGAGAGGATTCGCCGGTGCCGCCACGATAAACAAGAGAGACTCTCTTTCCGGGAGACGTGCGGGCGGAAGTCTCCACCGCCGGACGGGATGGGCGGTTTCCTCCAGCAAGGTGTAGAATGCCTTGACGCCCTCAGGACCGGGATTATACGACGAGGCCAATCCGGCGGAAAGGCGCGATTCATCACGGGCCGTGAAAAAAGCGAGACCGATCACCAGCACGCCGAACGCGGCTGCGGCGATCACCGTATTTCGAATCGTCGCGTTCACCGCACACCCGGCGCCTGGGTCCAGTACGACCGTGCATGTTCATACCACAAGAGGAACGTTTCGAATTCACCGCGCGAAGCGGTGGACATCCCGTACCACGTCCGGTCAAAAGCCGGGACCATCCGGGCGAAGACCGTACGAAACTCCCGGGGATGATCACCGCTCAGGATGGCAGCCAGGTACTCTTCGTTCGTGCGGCTGGCCTCCAGGCGGATCCGTTCGGTACGGTCGAGCGAGAGCAGCATGGAGAGGAACAGGTGACGGATGGCGCGGCGGAAATCGCCGTCCGAGGCACGGCGTCGGGCGAGTTGGAGGTGCTCATCGGGGTCCAGCGTTTCGCCCGGTTCGAGCAAATCCGCGAGCCTGGCGGGCGGCTGTTCGTCCGGGCCATCCTTGCGTGCACGAAAGAACCGCACGAGCCACACGATCAAACCGATTGCAAGGACGACCCCCGCCGTACAGGCCGCGTAGATCAGGACGCGGGCAAAGCCGGAAAAGTCCGGCGGCTCGTACGTTTTCGCAGGAGCCGTCTTCGCGGAGCCGAACAGTTTCTCCAGCCATTTCTCCAGCCATTTCCACATGCTCTTCCAGGCTTCGGCCAGCAGGTTGCGGCTCTCCCGCGGATGGAACTCGCGGCGCGCGAGAATGGCCCCGATGCGGGAGGCATAGTCGGTGCTGTCCTTTTCGAGCACCTCGGATGTAACGTGGTTCCATCGTTCGAGCCAGGACGCCAGGTACTCTTCGGCATCGGAGACCGCCCGGCGATCCTGAGGATGCCGGCGGAGGATTCCCTGCATGCGGCCTTTCAGTCCTCGCAGATCGATGAGCGCGGCGGAATAATCGACCGCGGGCTCACCGGCCGTGGTCTCCGCGAAGGAAAAGAGTATCGTCGCCGTGTCCGGCAGGGACAAAAGACGTTCCCGGGCTTCTGCAACCAGACTGTCCTGCTCGCGGCGGTAGTATACGTGCCCTGCAGCTTCCAATCCTCTGCTCAACTGCTCCAGCCGGATCGGAAGCGGAACGTGCGATAGGAATTCCGGAGGGGAAGCGGTCCGGGGGGGCTGGACCGCCGCGGTCAGAACCGCACTCAGCCACAGGAGTACGAACCGGAGTGCGATCATGGCAGCTGCTCGCAGAGGATCAGAAGATCCAGGCCTTCCTTGCGTGAACGGACGTCGAAGTAGAGCAGGATGGTGAAGACGGCTTCCAGCGGCAACAGCAGCATCGAGACGACCACACCGCCCAGCAGCGTAAGCAGGTTCACATCGGGGAGCAATCCGCTGAGCCAGGCCAGCTGTTCTATCAACAATTGGAGGGCACCAGCGAGCAGGTACGTAAGGGAAAGGCCGAGCATGAACAGCAGCAGCCATGTCACCAGGAGGAAGCCGGCCGTCCGCCACCACATGCCCGACAGCAGTTCTTTGGACCGTCGAAAAACGTCGCCGAACGTGAAGTATCTTTCCGCTATAACCACCGGCGTAGTAAATACGAACAGCACGTACGCGGCCAGGCCCGGAAGGATGCACAGAGCAAAACCGGCCGCCGTAAGGACGGTGCAGAGGAATGTGATCCAGAGGAGCGGAAGCGCCTGCGGGGCGACGCCGGATGCGAGCGTGGAAAAACGCACCGTGTTGCTCGTGGCCCGGAGGAATACGAAATACGTGACGGCGCCAACGGAAACGGTGTGCGTACACCCTTCGATCAGCATCAATACAAGATTGGCGGGCGTGTACGACGCCGTCTCGAGGAATTCAAATGCATTGAAGATCCGCACGAACTCGATCCAGCCGAGCGAATAGCAGACCGCTTTCACGGCGTACAGCGGAACGAATACGCCGCCCACGATGGCCAGGAGCGCGGGAGCTTCGCGCCGATAGAACGCCAGACCGGCGTCGAGGATGTCGACGACTGACCGACGGCTGACGATCAGCGATCCGAAGCGGCGGGTTGTCGGAAGCGTTTCGTTCAAAGACCGAGCGCCTGCGCGTTTTCCTTCAGCGCCGAAAGAACGAAGCCGATATGCTCGTCCAGTTCGATCCCCAATCCCTCGGCGCCATGGACCATGTCGTCGCGGCTGACTTTGGCCGCGAAGGCCTTGTCCTTCATTTTCTTTCGGACGGATTTCACCTCCACTTCGCGCACGCTCCGGGAGGGCTTGACGAGAGCAACCGCGGTGATGAATCCGCAGAGTTCGTCGCACGCAAAGAGCGTCTTTTCCAGCCGCGTCTCGCGAGGCACTCCTGTATAGTCGGCATGGGACATGATCGCTTTACGCAGTTCGTCCGGATAACCCTTTTCCTTGAGAATGGCGTTCCCCTTGTACGGATGGCCGTCGGGAGGCTCCGGTGTGGGATATTTTTCATAGTCGAAGTCGTGCAGCAGAGCCGTAATAGCCCAGAATTCCTCGTCTTCACCGAACCGCCTCGCGTAGGCGCGCACGGCCGATTCTACGGCCAGCGCGTGCTTACGCAAGCTTTCGCTCTTAGTGTATTCGCAGAGAAGCTCCCAGGCGGACGAACGGTCCATGAGTGTTTGGACTCCTTTGGGTAGGTGAAGATTGATCCATAATACAAAGCCCCGCCGTGTTTTGAAAGCCCATTTTTTCTTTGCCTTTGACGGCGTCGGATGATATATTCGCCCACTTTCGGGGCTGTAGCTCAGCTTGGGAGAGCGCTTCGTTCGCAACGAAGAGGTCGTCGGTTCGATCCCGATCAGCTCCACTTTACAGTGAACAATTAACAATGATCAGTGAACAATGGGTTCGTTGGTCATTTTTGTTTTTTGGGAGATACGGTTGTACGAGGTCGTCGGTTCCCTGGCCGCCTGTCAGACGCATGCCAATGCCGTCTTGATAGTGAACATCTAGTCATGATTAGTAATGGGAGCGTAAAATTGTTGACGGTGGTGCGTGCACGCCTTACAGTCGTCAGTCGTCGACGGTTCAGTAAGCGCTTCATGATGGCTACAACATCTCACGAGGTCCGAACCCATCCCCGACCCTGCCCTTGCGCAAGTCAGGTTTCGATATTGAGATGACCGTTTTTGCGCAAGGGGAGGGCAGGGAGGGGTTCGGTATACAAATCTGCACAACCATGAGCAAGCGCAAACAATTTCATGTCCTCATCAATGACAATGGGTTCGGCGGTCGATTCTCATGAGGGTATATCGCCCGATGCGTTGGGTTCTGTGGTCGGCGTATCAACTTTCAGTTGAGAGTTGGACAGTACAGCCATATCTTAGATTCCCCTTGCGAGGGGGCGCAGATCCATGACTGAATGCTAATTCTCAATTCGGGAGACACCATGCGATTGTTGCTGATCAGCAATTCCACGAATTATGGCAGCGGATACCTTGACCATTGTGCGGACGAAATCAAGGATTTCCTGGGACCGATCGACGCATTGCTTTTTGTGCCGTTCGCTCTCCAGGATTACGACGGCTATGCGAATAAGACTCGCGACCGGTATGCAGCGCTTGGGATCCGAGTCGCGTCGATCCATGAGTTCCCCGATCCGGTGTGTGCGGTGAAAACCGCGAAAGCGGTCCATGTCGGCGGGGGCAATACGTTCCGCCTGCTGAAAAAATTGTTTGAACTGAACCTGGTGGAAGCGATCCGGGAAGGGGTGAGGGCGGGCATGCCGTACATCGGCGCCAGCGCGGGGACCAACGTCGCCACCGTGTCGATCCGCACGACCAACGACATGCCGATCGTCTACCCGCCGACGTTCGACGCGCTCGCTTTCGTCCCGTTCAATATCAACCCCCACTATCTCGACCCCGATCCCGCATCGACGCATCAGGGCGAGACCCGTGAGCAGCGCATCCGGGAATTCCTCGAGGAAAACGATAAGATTGTGGTCGGGCTCAGGGAAGGTTCGTGGCTGCGGATCGAGAACGGCCAGGTGGCGCTGAAGGGACTCAAGGGCGCGCGCGTTTTTCGGCGCGGCCGCGAGCCAGAGGAGTACGCGCCGGGTTCGAGTCTGGATTTCCTGCTCAGATAAGCGAGCGTACGTAGTCGAAGAGCCGCTGCAAGGGGAGCAGGGGGGAGAACTCATCAAGGTAGAAGAGCATCCGGACGACACCAAACGTCACGAGCGCGACGAGGAAGACCGATTTCAAGCGTGACCAGACGGTCGGCGAAAAGAAAGGCATGCTCTTTTTCCAGAGAATCCACACGGCGTCTTTCACCGACACATATCCCCAGAACAGGAACAACACGAGACCGAAGGGGTGCATGCGGACCGAATCTTCGAGATGCAGGTGACCCGCGTAGATGAAGCTGCGCGTCAGTCCGCAGCCCGGGCAGGGCAGATTCGTGGCGTTCTTGAAGATGCACACGTCGAACGGACCTTCCTCGAACGGATCCACGGTCAGACTGATGAAGAGCACAAGGAGGAAGAGGCCGATGAACTTGAGGTTGGAGCGGTCGTCGTCGTTGAGCGGGGTCACGGGATTCTTTTTCTGTTGGCGAATGCAGTACATACTAAGATAATGAAGTGAATTCTTGATCGAAAGAGCGATTTTGCAACGTTTGACGGTCCCGATTCGGCTACAGATCTAACAAGAGGATGCTTGTGAGATAGACCACCCGGTCCGGGAGTTTGTTCTCGCATTGCTTTTAATGCTGTTTTTTTGGTATGTTGCGCGGACGAGTAGCTGAGTGCCTGTGCATTTTCTATATCGCATTTACCATTTCTTTACCGCAACCCCCCGCAAAACGTCGGTCGGTCTTGGCCTGATCAAGCTCGGCAGGGCGATTTTAGCCTTGTTATCCGTGGCTCTGTCGGCCAAGTACTTCGGTGCATCGCTTGACCGTGATGCCTGGGTGCTGGCAACGACGCTGGTTCTTATTCTCACACAAGTCATCTTCGGACCCCTCAACGAAATCCTTCGAGCTCGATATGTGCATCTTTGCGAAAAGGAGGGAAAAGAAACGGCCGACCGCGCATTGTCTTCCTTGCTTGGATGGGTTATAGGTATATCCTTTCCGGTTGTCCTGTTCGGCGTGTTTTGGCCAGGTGTGCTGAGTCAACTGATGGCTCCCGGTTTTTCACCGGAAGAACTGGAATACGTGTCGTTGATGGTGGGATGGATCATCCCAACGTTGGTTATGAGTGAACTGGTGTACGTCTGGACGGCCGTGTTGAACACGTATCGGTCGTTCTTTCTTCCGGACCTGTTAGGGCTGTTGTCGGTTGTTGTAACTCTTGCAGGCTTAATCTCGCTGGCTCCTGTTATGGGTATTTTCTCCCTGGTCGTGGGTCTGTACTTCGGGCAAGTCATGCTGATGTTTATTCTTGCGGTGACCTTGCATCGCAGGAGCATCTCGTTGGTTGTGCCGAGCGTTCCTCGTTGGAGCCACATCAGGCCATTCGCCCTCTATGCATGGCCGTTCTATGTTCCGTATGCTTTCGGGCAGCTGCAACTGACGGTGGAACGTATGTTGTGTACCCTCATTGGTGTCGGCAGTGCATCGGTTCTTGATTATGCACGGAAGTTTGTGGACCTTCCAATTTCCGTTGTTACCGGAGTCACCGCCACAGTCCTGACACCGATACTGGCCTCTCTATACAGCCAGGCGCACAAAGAGGCGTTCCTTGAAGAGACCATGCGGTTCACGAGGCTGGTGGTAATCGGTCTTTTGCCTCTGACGATCTTGTTTGTTGTCTGTGCGGATGAACTCGTCACGGTCTTACTGTTACGGGGCGCCTTCACGGAGAGCCATTTGTCAACAACCGCCGGCACGTTGCGGTTTTTCGGTGCCGGTGTGTTGCCGATAGGTTTTTATGTGGTTGCAGGCCAGTCTCTCATTGCACAGGAACGAGTTTTGTTCTACTCCGCGGTCAGTTCGACGTGTCTGATGATAGGCGTTGGTCTAAGCTTGATTCTGTTCAGGGACTACGGAGTACCTGCGCTGTCTTTTTCGTGGACGCTTGCTCACCTGATTGCTTCTATCCTTTTGTTTCTGAACCTTCAGAAGACAAGAACCCTTGCGCTGCTTGGCCAGATGGCCCGATTGATGGTAATAGCTCTGATCACTCTCTTCAGTGGTTTTCTCATGCGTCTCTGGATTATTGCCCTGGTTGGTCGTGGGACGATAGAAAATTTTCTTGTCATAGGCGGGGTCGCGATTGGCTCCTCTGCTGTAATCCTGGGATGTATGCAGATGTTCAAGATGGACGAGAGAAAAGTGATTTATCGTCTCCTTCTTCTGCGTTTCAACCCGGTCAATCAAGGTGCCACCGGGCTGATTGACCGGAACGGATAAACGAGTATGGCGAATTCATGTGGAGTTTGCCTGGTGCAACAGCCGGGCCGTGTACATCGGGCTCGTGAGCTGCACTCGGGAAGTCGACAGAATTTTAATTACACAGAGTGCAACAAATGCGGTTGTCTTCAACTGATGGATATTCCTTCAGACATGACTTTGTACTATTCGCGAACGTACTATGCCTTTGAAGAAGATCCCGTCAGTGCGGAAAGATTCCACTCCTTGTTTCGAAAAACAATAACCTTTCTAGAGCGGTCCCGCAATGCATTCCTGTTGACCGGTCGTGGTGTGATGGGCCGTGCCTTAAGCATGGTGAAACCCCATTCACCTACCTTCGTTTTGTCGCTTCTGAGGAAGACACGGCTTCAACCGGACAGCAACATTTTGGACGTGGGTTGTGGGAATGGAAGACTCCTCCACCACATGAAATCACTCGGTTGCGGGAACCTTACAGGTGTCGACCCGTTCCTTCCCCGTGATATCCGTTTTCAGGACGGGTTTGTGCTACTGAGCCAATCCGTAGGCGATCTTCCCAACGACCCCCCCTTCGATCTCATCATGTTCAACCATTCGTTCGAGCACGTTTCCGACCCGCACGCGTCCATGAAGGCAGCTGCGCGGTTGCTGGCGGACGAGGGGGTCGTATTCATCCGAACGCCTACCGTGGACTCGTACGCCTGGCGCCACTATGGCGTCGATTGGGTGCAGCTCGATGCGCCGAGACATTCTTTCATCCATTCGCGAAGGTCGCTGGAGTACCTGGCTGAGGCAGCGGGACTGGAACTCTACGACGTGATCTATGATTCAACAGAGTTCCAATTCTGGGGCAGTGAACAATACCGCCGAGACATTGCGCTGAATGCGGAGAACTCCTACGCGGTAAACCCGAGCCGTTCCATCTTTACAAAGGACGATATCCGTTCCTTCCGGCGGCGCGCGCTAGAGCTCAACCGAACAAACGACGGCGACCAGGCCGCTTTCTACTTACGGAAGAAGCGGTGAAGACCCCGACGAAATGGGTTACGCTGTTCTACCGGGCCCGGAACGTCCACCTCATCAAGGACGTAGGCATGATCCCGTACTATATCGGGAAGCTCTTTCATGCGGATGCACGACTGGTCACGTACCGCAACGAAGAAACGTACACGCATGGCCCGGATGAGGCGCCCGGCCTTCGGCTGGAATTCATCGAGGACGCCGGTCGGTTTGATTTCATTGAACGGGCGGTGATTCGTTACCTGTGGCGGGAATCCGCCGGCATCGACGTACTCCAGCTGTTTCATTTTCGACAGGAGACGATCGTATTCGGTCTGCTGTACAAGTGGCTCAATCCGACCGGTTTTCTGTACGTCAAGCTGGATCTCGACGTGCATCAGTTCCGGCGGGAGGGCGGCATCCGTCATTCAGAGAACCCCGTAAAGCATGGGCTGTTCACGCTGCTCGAGCGGCTGTTCCTGCGGCGGGTGGACCTGCTTTCCGTCGAGACGCAGGAGGGCCTGAGCCTTTTTGTCCGGCGGTACCCCGCGGCGAGCGGCAAGATCGTCTATTTACCCAACGGCATCGACCATCTCGGAATCGTCAGCCGTTTTCCGCACCTGAGCGCACCGAAGCACAAAGACAACATCATTCTTTCCGTCGGACGCGTGGGCACGGAACAGAAAAACACAGAAATGCTGCTGTCGGCCCTGGCCATGGTTCGCCTTAAAGACTGGAAAGCGAGAATCATCGGACCGATTGAACCGGAGTTTCAAAGACGCCTCGACGACTTCTTCACGAAGCATGCCCACTTGCGGGAGAGTATTCAATGCACGGGAGAAATATCGGACCGGAAGGCACTGCTCGAGTGGTACCAGCGGGCCCGCGTTTTTGCGATCGGTTCACGATGGGAGGGCTTTTCGATCGCGATGGTCGAGGCCATCTACTTTGCCAACTATCTCATCAGTACGGACGTCAGCGCCGTCCGAGATATTACAGCCGACGGGCAATGGGGACGCATCGTGAAGATCGAAGATACAGAGGAATTGGCTTCGGCGTTGCAGTGGTGCATCGATCACCCGGAAGAAGCGGAACACATCGGGCGCGCGGCACGGGCCCATGCGCTTGAACATTTTGTGTGGCACAAGATCATCCCGGATCTCGCCCGCCGCATCCGCCGCGGCAGAGGCCCGGACCTTACCCCACGTCCCCCAGACTGACCCGGCTGCTGTACTCGGAGGTGAATTTGCGGCGAACGCTTTCGTGTTCCGTTTTGCGTAAATGCGGATCCTGCTCGACGAGAGTGAAGGCGGCTGTGCGGGCATCGTCCATCAGGGCCCGGTCTTCCACGAGATCGGCGATGCGCAATTCGGGCATGCCCGACTGGCGCGTGCCGAACAACTCCCCCGGTCCCCGGATCTTCAAGTCCTCCTCCGCAATGCGAAATCCGTCCGTGGTCTCCTCCATGATCTTCAGCCGGTTGTAGGAAGTGTCCCCTACGAAGTCCTTTCCCATCATCAGAATGCAGTAACTTTGTTCGGCTCCGCGGCCCACGCGCCCCCGCAGTTGATGTAGCTGCGTCAGACCGAAGCGTTCCGCGTGCTCGACGATCATGATGGTGGCGTTCGGAACGTCCACACCCACCTCGACCACCGTGGTGCTGACGAGAACGTCCAGCTCTCCGTTCTTGAAGCGCGTCATGACGGATTGCTTCTCCGATCCCTTCATGCGTCCGTGCAGGAGGCCTACCCGGAGATCGGAGAAGACGCCGGAGGCGAGGTGCTCGTATCCCTCCGTCGCCGCCTTGAGGTCCGTCTTTTCCGATTCGTCGATCAGAGGATACACGAAGTAACACTGGCGGCCTCTGGCGATTTCCTCGCGGCAGAATTCGTACAATTTCAGCCGTGCATCGTCCCGCCGTATGGCCGTGCGGACGGCCCGGCGCCCCTGCGGCAATTCCTCGATCACCGAAACGTCGAGGTCGCCGTACAGGGTCATGGCGAGCGTTCGCGGAATGGGCGTGGCGGTCATCACCAGCACGTCCGGATAGATGCCCTTGTGCAGCGCCTTCTGGCGAAGCTCGGCCCGCTGCACGACACCGAACCGGTGCTGCTCGTCAATCACGATCAGGCCAAGCCGGGCAAACTCCACCTGTTCCTGAAACACCGCGTGCGTACCGACCACAATGTCCGCCTGGCGTTGACGGATCGCCTCCAACACGGACTCCCGTTCGCGCTTCTTCTGACCTCCTTTAAGCAGTGACACGTTCACGCTCATGCCCCAGAGATAGTTCTGCAGGTTGAAGTAATGCTGCTCGGCCAAAATCTCCGTCGGAGCCATGAAGGCGGCCTGGTACTCGTTTTCGACCGCAATGAGCATGGCCAGCAGGGCCACGACCGTCTTGCCGCTGCCGACGTCGCCCTGCAAGAGTCGGTTCATGGGGTGCGGCGACTTCATGTCCGCCCGGATCTCTTTCAATACCTTCTTCTGGGATTCGGTCAACTCAAACGGCAGACGGCTGAGCAGTTCTCGCGTTCGATCGCCGACCCTCTCGTAGCTCACCCCCTTTTGCTGAAGGCTGACCTTCTTCTTGCGAAAGGCCACCATGAGCTGGAGGTAAAAGAGTTCCTCGAATTTCAGGCGTTGACGCGCCTTGTTCAGGCTGTCCGGCGACAAGGGAAAGTGGATCTGGCGGTACGTGGCCGGGAGAGAGATGAGACGATGGGAGTCGAGCAGTCCGGAAGGAAGCGTTTCTTTCAACTGTTCCGCCGCATCCAGCGCCGGCTTGATGACTTTACGAAATCCGCGGCTGTCGAAGCCCATCCTGCGCAGAAACTCGTTGCCCGGATACACGGGTATGATGCCCCCCGTGTGAAGGAATTCCATGTCTTCCCCTTCCACGAGACGGTCGAACTCCGGATGCGCGATCTGCAATTCGCGGTTGTACAGATCCGCCCTGCCGTATACGGCCAGCAGTTCACCGGCCTCGAAGGCATGCTCGTAGTACCGGGCGCCCTGGAACCAGACGAGGCTCAGCGAGCCGGTGTCGTCGGAAAGTACCAACCGGAAGCGCGAACCGTGTGTGCGCCGGTTCTTGACCAAACCGAAGTTCTCCACGCGCCCGACGACCGTGGCGGCTTCGTCGTACCGCAGGTCCCTTATCTTGCAGATGTTCGTCCGATCGAGGTATCGCCGGGGGAAGTAGTTCAACAGGTCGTGGACGGTGTGCACACCCACGTCCTGCAGGGCCGCAGCGCGCTTCGGGCCGATGCCCTTTATGTACTGCACATGGTCGGTAAGGCGAAGTTCCATGGCTCCGGTGTCGGTGAATGGAACGAACGCATGTTCGGAAATATTTTTTTCAGTTTCAAATTGATTTGAGCACCCGTTTGGATATATATTGGCACACTTCTCACGGCTTCGGCTCTTTACCCATACCAAAGGCCATCGTCATGACGCACGCGCGCACGTATACGGTCCTTGTGATCGACGACGAAGACGAGGTGCGCGAAATGATCCGCCGCATTCTGCGGTTCTCCTCCTACAGTGTCATTGAAGCGCGGGACGGCTTCGAGGGCATGAAGATGGCCCTGGAACAAAAACCCGATCTGATCACGCTGGATATCATGATGCCGGGCAAGGACGGGTTCAAGCTCTGCGAGGAGCTTAAGAAGAACCAGGCCACGCGGCACATACCGGTCGTCGTACTGACCGTGGCCGGCAGCCGGCGCAAAGCGATGAACGTGGGGGCGGATTACTACTTGAACAAACTCTTCTCGATCGACGAATTCACCAAGGTCATCGATCATCTCGTCAAACGCGGAGGCGTTCAGAACCAACCTGCCGCCGGTTGATCAACGCAATCGTTTCACCTTCGATTCTCGCACGATCTTCACGTCGTTCTCCCGCACTTCGTAGTTCCGTATTTCCACCGCGTCGTATCGCTCCAGTTCGTCGAACGCGCGATTGGCGTCCGTCGTGTCGCGCCGATTCTTGACGAACAGCCTCCTTCCCAGATCGTTGCACAAGAACATCCGCGTTCGGCCTTTTTCGCGAAAGAGTTCGCTGACCGCACGGAATTGCCGGGTGAAATCTCTACCGAGGGCATCCATGAGGTGAACGTCCGTTCGGCTCAGGACGAGGTACGAGAATTTCAACGACTTCTTGATGAGTCCGATTTCTTCGTCGACGGCTTCGATGAACTTCGGCCGTTCCCATTCGAGGTCGTGATGGCACCAACCGTCGGCATCGAACAGCGCCGGACAGGACCGGGCCGTGCAGCACGGTGAGAACACGTACCAGCCTTCGTCCAGCAGGCGGTCCCGAAACTGAAGCAGCCGGCGGGACGTGTCGCGCAGGGCCGGCTCGATCAGGATGACGAAACCGTCTACGGCCAGTCCCTCGTCGAACAAGCGAGCAAGCGACCGCTCGCCTTCCTCCGCAAGTTCGTTGAGGACATTGCCGGCGACTATGAGATCGTACCGAGCCAGGGATAGCAGTGGTTCCTCCAGGGCCGCGCAGGCGGTGGAAAGGCGGTGCGGAAACCGGAAGTCGTCGAACATGCGGCGAAGTTCGGCCAGAGCCGGGCCAGAGCGGTCCACGGCGTGGAAAGAGACGATGTGTCCCGGCCAGGCTTCGTTCATCCAGCAGGCCGTCCCCAGGGTCATGGCGCCCGTGCCCGCGCCAAGGTCCAGCACGGAAAGTTCGGTCCTCTCCCGAAAGAAATCTCCGGCGGAGATCTCATTAAGGGGATAAAACACCTTCGGGAGGTTCGTCGCCGTGTAGTACAGCAGATAGGCCTCCAGCACGGAGGGATCGTCGAAGTACGATCGGGAGAGAGTAGACGAGCGTTTATCGGTCCGGGTCAGGAGGTGCGACAGTTCGGACACACGAGATGCGAGCCGACGAAGTTGCGAAAGGCGGGGCTCGGCCAGGTCGAGGTTCAGCCGTCTTTCAAGATACGTTACGAACGCCTCGGGAAGGCGCACACGGATCATCGGAGCGTTCTTCGCAATCCTCCACGGTCAAATCCGGACCGGCACGGGCTGCGGGACCACGGCGTACCATTGCACCAGCAGTTCGTTCATCATGAGCTCAAAACTGCGCAGCGCGTCCTCCACGTACGGCTGGAAGTCCTCGTGCATGCTGCGGTACTGTCTTCTCAACTCCTGCACGACCTGGTCGCGGTAGGCGGTCAGAACGGCGAGCTTCATCTTAAGGTCCTCCGTCGACAACTCCTGCAGCCGGGCGTGGAGCGTAAGCGAGTGTTTTTCCAGATGCAACTTGAACCGGTCCACCGCAAGGACTTCGCGGGTGATCGTGAGGAAATGGTGTCCCTTGATGGACAGCGCGATGGCTTCCGCGAACAGCGTCGGTCGCCTCAACAGCGTTTTGGTGAGGAAGCGAACGTACTCCAGGCCGTAGTGGGAGAACGTCTGGCGGAAGAGCGATTGGACCAGCGCCCGGCATTCCGTCGCCGTGATCGGGCGCCGCAACGTCTGGCGGGGCCGCCAGTTCTTCAGCAGCGTCCAGCACCGGTCGAAATAGGAGCCCGGTTTGTAGATCTCTGAAATGACGCGGCGGTATCCGGCGACCAGTTTGTTGACGTCCATCCTGGGCAGGAAGTTGACGCGCAGATCGTGCGCCACGTTATTGCCGGACGACTCTTCCACCAGGCGATTTTCAGCCTTCAACCGGTTGTACAACTGCGTGTTCGGCAGTGCGGTCAGCAAGCCCACCATGGCGGCCGGAATCCCGGATTGCTGAATGAAATGGATCTGGCGGTCGAAGACGTCTTCCGGATCGTTGTCGAAACCAACGATGAAGCCGGCCGTGACCTCCATGCCTTTGTACTGGATCTTGTGGACGCTCTTCAGCAGGTCCGGCTTGACGTTCTGCATCTTCCTGGTCAGGACCAGCGACTCCTTGACGGGCGTTTCGATGCCGAGGAAGACCATGTTGAATCCCGCGGCGGCCATCAGATCGAGCAGTTCGTCATCCTCCGCGAGATTGACGCTGGCTTCGGTGAAAAGTCTGAAGGGGTATTTCTTCCTCCGCTGCCACTCGGCCACGACCGGCAGGAGTTGTTTCACGTTCTTTTTGTTGCCGATGAAGTTGTCGTCCACGACGAACAACGCACCGCGGAAGCCGGAGTCGTAGAGCGCTTCCAGCTCGACTTCGAACTGCTGGGGTGTTTTCGTTCGCGGCACATGGCCGAACATGGCCACGATGTCGCAGAATTCGCACGAGAACGGGCAGCCGCGCGAGTACTGCAGCGCCATCGAGGCGTACTCGCGGATGTCGAGCAGATCGAACCTCGGGGGCGGTGTGCGCGTAATGTCCGGCTTGGTCTCGTCCGAATACACGTGGCGTGCACAGCCCGCCTCGAAATCGGCGAGAAACGCGGGCAGTGTAACCTCGGCTTCGTTCAGGACGAAATGGTCCACACCCTTGATCCGGTGGTGGGACGTCGTGGGATAAGGCCCCCCGGCGACGACCGGCTTGCCGAGGCGGTTGCACAGGGCCACGACCTTTTCCAGCGAGGCTTTCTGGACCATCATGCTGGAAGTAAACACGAGGTCCGCTTCGGCCACGTCCCGTTCGCGAAGGGCCGTCACGTTCATGTCGACCAACTTCGACTCATACGTGTCCGGCAGCATCGCAGCCACGGTGATGAGACCGACGGGCGGGATGGACGCTTTCTTACGGATGAACGGCAGCGTGTATCGAAAACTCCAGTAAGTTACCGGCATTTCCGGGTATACCAAAAGGACCCTGGTGGCCATGGTTGCTCCTCTCCATTGGAAACGAAGGGAATGCTGAATCAGATTAGCAAATAATCCGGAACAATGCTCTCTTTTTTTTTGAGAGCGCAAACCGCGGCGTGAGGCGGGGAGAATTGGGACGGCGGCGATCACCGCGGCGCGGGTGACTTGATCACGTCGATGCCCATGTAGCGGCGAAGCGCACCCGGCACCATGACCGTACCTTCGTCGGTCTGGTAGTTCTCGAGGATGGCGGAAACGACGCGCGGCAGGGCGAGGCCCGACCCGTTCAGCGTGTGAACGAACTCCGGCTTCCCGCCGGCGGGGCGGAAACGGATGTTCATGCGGCGGGCCTGAAAGGTCTCGAAGTTGCTGCACGACGAAACTTCGAGCCATCGCTGCTGTCCCGCCGACCACACCTCGAGGTCGTACTTCTTGGTCTGCGTGAAACCCATGTCGCCGCGGCACATGAGCAGGACGCGGTAGGGCAGTTGGAGTTCCCGCAGCAGGTTTTCCGCATCGCCGCGCAGGCTTTCCAGTTCGTCATAGGACGTGCCGGGGTGGACGAACTTGACCAGCTCCACTTTGTCGAACTGGTGCAGGCGATTGAGGCCGCGCACGTCTTTGCCGTACGAACCCGCCTCGCGCCGGAAGCAGGGCGTATAGGAGCAGTAGCGCAGCGGCAGTTGGTCTTCCTTCAGCATCCCGCCGCGGTGGAGGTTCGTGACCGGCACTTCGGCTGTGGGGATCAGATAAAAATCGTCGCGCGTGACGACGTACATCTGGTCTTCCTTGTCCGGGAGTTGTCCGGTGCCCGTGGCGCTTTCCGCGTTGACCACGATGGGCGGCATCACTTCGGCGTATCCGCGCTCTCCGGCCCGGTCGAGAAAGAAGTTGATCAACGCACGCTGCAGGCGTGCGCCGGCGCCCGTGTACACGGGAAAACCGGAACCGGTGATCTTTGTGCCCGCTTCAAAATCGATCAGGCCCAGATGTTCGGCGATCTCCCAGTGCGGCTTGAGCGGGAAGTCCATTCTCGGAGGTTCGCCCCACGTGGCGACGACCTGGTTCTCCTCCGGGGTGGCGCCTTTCGGCGTGGACGGATGGGGGACGTTGGGTACCGTGAGCAGAACCTGATGCAGCTGTTCCTCGACGGTTTTCAGGCGCTCGTCCAGCTTCCGGGTTTCCTCGCCGACGCTTTTCATTTCGGCGATCAGCGCCGAGGCGTCCTGTTTGTTCTTCTTCAGTTTTGCAATCTCATCGTTCGCACGATTGTGTCTGGCTTTCAGTTCCTCGACGGTACGAATAATGGATTTCCGTTCGTCATCGAGGCGGACAAGGGCGTCGAAGTCCACCTCGAATTGCTTTTCGGCGGCACTCGTCTTGACGAGTTCGAGGTTTTCGCGGATGAATTTCGTGTCCAGCATGATCGGACCTTGTTGCTCCTAAGGCATTCGTTCTATGTTGTATCGTTACCTCTCTTGACCGGGTCGACGCGTAGTAGCCCCTACAGGACTCGAACCTGTAACCCTCGGTTCCGAAGACCGATGCTCTGTCCAATTGAGCTAAGGGGCCGAAGTCAAATGGTGCGCGAAAGGTAATGGTTGGCGAGGATTCAATCAAGGTCCATCCTGATCAGGCAAACCCCCACAAACAGGGCGATTTGGGCGGAGAACCTGGTTGTTTGGGAGGATTCGGCTTGGATGGAGACCGTGTGCGAAGAGAGGTACGAATACGAAGGGGGCATCAGCCCCCGAATGGTTGGGTTGAAACCCAACATCATCTTTTTCGCATACGATCTCCACGAGCTAAAGCTCGTGGTAATGCTCCAAGTTTTCAAGGATTGCCTCTATCTTGATGCCGACCTAATGTTGGCGAAGGTCTACCGTTTTCGATTGACCGTAGTGTCGTGAACACGTAGATTGCCTTCGATTTTTCGTGGAAGGGATTCCCTCAATGGATGTCGGGACGATCGTCCTCTTTGCTCTGGGATTGGGTTTGCTCATTGGCGGTGCTGAGCTGCTTGTGCGCGGCGCATCGCGACTTGCCTCCGCGGCCGGCATCTCCCCGTTGGTGATCGGCTTGACCGTTGTCGCTTTTGGTACGAGTTCACCCGAGATGGCCGTGACCGTGCAATCCGCCCTGGTCGGTCAAGCCGACGTTGCCCTCGGTAACGTCGTGGGCAGCAACATATTCAACGTGCTGTTCATCCTCGGCGTATCGGCGCTGATCACGCCGCTTGTCGTTCAGCAGCAACTCATCCGAATCGACGTGCCGATCATGATCGTGGTATCTGCGCTTACGTACTTCATGGCCGCGGACCTCTACCTTTCACGCTTCGAAGGGATCGTGCTTTTTGCCGGCATCGTCGTCTACACGGTCTTTCTCATCATCAAGAGCCGCCGCGAGAACCGGGAAGTGATACAGGAATACGAACGGGAATTCGCTCCGAGCGAGCCGACTGGGCGCAAGGCCATTGTGATCAACAGCGGCTTGGTGATCGCAGGGCTCGCGCTTCTTATTGTGGGATCAAACTGGCTGGTGGACGGGGCCGTGGCGTTCGCCCGGTGGATGGGGGTGAGCGAACTCGTCATCGGACTGACCATCATTGCCGCGGGTACGTCGCTGCCGGAAGTTGCGGCGTCGGTCGTGGCGGCCGCCCGCAAAGAGCGCGATATTGCTGTGGGCAACGTCGTGGGAAGCAATATATTCAACATTCTCTCGGTCCTGGGTCTGGCGAGCGGTGTGGCTCCGGAGGGCATCCGGGTAGCGCCGGCCGCACTGGGCTTCGACATCCCGGTCATGGTGGCCGTGGCCGTCGCCTGCCTGCCCATTTTCTTCACGGGCCATCTCATCACACGGTGGGAAGGCGGGCTCTTCCTCGCGTACTATGCGGCGTACACGGTCTTCGTAATCCTCGACTCGATGAAACACGACGCGCTGCCCGTTTTCAGCATGGTGATGATGGAGTACGTTCTGCCGCTGACGGGACTCACCCTGGTGCTCGGTATGTACCGCTCGTGGCGAGGTAAGCGATCCAAAAACCGATAGGAAGCCGGCGGCTACGGACGCTGGAGGACAGTGAAGCTTGCCGTATCGACGACGGCGGATGCAAACACGCCAATGCCGTCTCCCTCGATGTGAAACACGGGCTCGTAGAAATTCCCGTCGATGTCCTGGACCTGGTCGTACGTCTGCATAAAGTCCTTGAAATTCCGGTCTCCGGCGTACACGTACAGGTCGTATTCCCCGTAAAAGTTGAGAAAGAACCAGAAGATGTTGGTTTTAGACACGCCCGTTCCGAGAGGCGTATCCTGAAGCCATTGAGCCGTGGTCCGCAGGCTGCCGATATTCTCCAGTACGTCCGTGGAATCGACGTCCGAGCCGACGAAAGGGTTCTCCGGCGAATAGATGAACGTTGCCGGACGCGGATCCCGCGCACTCATCGAGATTGCGTAGAACTGCGTGCCCGGGGAGCGCTCAAAGGCAACGCTGAAATAGCGGATGTCGTGGGTAACCGAGTCCCGTTCGATGTAGTGCATCGCCCCCAGATTCGATGAATCGCGTCGGATGCGGAACCCGGAATCGGGAACAGTCGTCGTCGATGAGGCACGAAGCGTGTCGCCGTCGATCACCGCCGTCACGTCGAGACGATAGGTCTGTCCGTAACCCACCCTCTGCGCGCCCGGATAAAAGAAGTAATTGATCTCATCGTCGCCGTTGTTGAGCAATGGATAAGACAGGCCCAGGTCCACGTGCGTGAGCGTGACCACGGCGTCTGTCAGGTACTGATCCGATTTGTCGATGTCGCCCGATACGGGGAAGTTCCTCTGAATCCGGAGGTCGGTCACCGGGTGCTCCGCGAGGAGAAATCCGTTGATCACGATCTTCGGCTGATACGAAAAGTCGCCTAAATCAACGGCGCCCTCTCCGCAGCCGATCGAAACGATCAGCGAGCCAACCATCGCCGCAAGAATCATGTCTCGAATCATGGGGTTCCTGTCCTCTCAATCATACGTATGGGTCCTGTCGAAACCTTGTTGGCCGCCAGCGGAACGAGTCATTCCAGGTTGACAATTCATCGATGCTCAACATTAGAACTTAAAATTCGCTCCGACGCTCGGGATCAGGGGGAACATCGGGAACGTCTTGATCTTCTGCGTCACCTGTCCCGCCCGGTCCTCGCTCGTGTACTGTACGAACCAGACGTTCCTTCTCGCCCCGACGTTGAAGATCTGGAGGTACGGCGCGAGACTCCAGCTCTTGAACGTTTTTTCGTAGATCAAGCTGACATCGAGGCGCGC
>JBBIJR010000014.1:24282-41151 GCA_037445875.1 Bacteroidota bacterium
GTAGTGCGGCAATCGGAAACCGTTGATCTCGCCGGGGTAGGTGGCCCGTCCGTCGTTGTCGTCCGGAGTCGTGCGAACAAGATAACTCGAACCCGCCAGCGTGATGGGCTGGCCGGAGCTGTAGATCAGGTTCCAGCCGAACGTCCATTTCGACGAGGCGGTCACCGGAGGGCTCCCGCGCAGGGCACGAAGCGTATTCCGTATGTCGAGGTTGCCGACCATGTTGATCGTGTGCGTCCGGTCGTGCCTCGGCGCGAAGGAACGGCCGTCGTTGCTCCCGTCGATGGTGTAGCGGGTCGAAGCGAGGGAATACCCGAACCACCCGGTCACGTTGCCCACGTCCTTGCGGACGAGCACTTCGAATCCCGCGGAGTGCCCGTCTCCCCGATTGAACAGCCCCTGCGTGTTGGCGTACACCGGTTCGCCGTCCTCATACCGGGCCGGTTTCACGGTCGTGATCAAAAAGTGGTTCAGCGAATAAATGTCGCGGTACCGTTTGTAGTACACCTCCGTCTGCAGCTGAAAATGGGGACCGAGTTCCCGGTCGAGGCCCGCGATGTAATGATAGGCGGTGGAGCCCTTCTGGAAATCGTCCGACGTGGTCCAGATGCCGACGAAAAACGCACGCGGAATCTGATGCAGATACTGGTGATATATTCCGGCCGCCGCTTTCAGATTGGTCGTTTCGTTGAGCTTGTATTTGATGAGGGCCCTCGGGTCGATGTTCTTGAAGTCCCGCTCCGAATCGAAATAATCCATTCGCACGCCGGTCTCGATGTCCCACCGGTCGGACGGCCTCCAGGTCTCCTCGAAGAAGCCCACGTAATGACGGCGCCGGGCGTTCACGTCCACACGGCCGCTCTCGAAATCCTCTTTGTAGATACCGTGCAGGTTCTTCTGCTCGAACCCGAATCGGCTGATGAATTTCGCGGAATGATGATACTCCATGTTGCCCTTGAAGGTGATGTCGGAGATGAAATTCTCCTCGGAGAAGTTCACGCTCTCATCGAATGCGAAGTCCGACCGGAACGTGCTGGCGGTGATCCAGAAATTGCCGAACCATCGCGGATTGAACACGTGCGTCCACCGCAGGCTGCCGGTCTGATTTCCCCACGTATAGTCGAATCCCGCCTTGTCGTCGGCGTCCTCGTTGAACGTGAAATGGAGCACGTCGCTGCCGCCGTACCCGCTAACCGTCAGCGTGTTGTTCGGGTCGATCTCCACAAAGGCTTTCACGTTCCCGTCGTAGAAGTAGTAATCGGGGATCTCGTCCACCGCGCGTCCGATGGTCTGGTCGAAATAGGTGCGGCGAATCGAGCCCGATACGCTGCCGAAGTCGCCGAGCGGCATCTGGATCGTGGTCTTGGCCGACAGCAGGCTGACGGAGCCGGAGCCTTCGAATTCCTTCCGGTTCCCGTCCAGGTTCGTCACGTGGAGTACGGAGGAGAGGCGGCCGCCGTACAGCGCGCCGAACCCGCCTTTGGACAATTCGACCTGCTTGATCGCATCCGTGTTGAACGTCGAGAACAGGCCGAACGCGTGTTCTGGATTGTAGACGTCGCTCCCGTCGATCAGGTACAGGTTCTGGTCGGGCGTGCCCCCGCGGACGTACAACGCCGAGGAGAAATCCGACACCGGCACAATGCCCGGCAGCGTTTGCAGCGAACGCAAGAGGTCCGCCTCGGCCACCTGGGGGATCCGGTTGATCTGCTGGCCGGTAAGTTCGATCTTCGAGACCGGCTGCTCGAACATCTTCTCGATCGTCCGGACCGAATCGGCGTAGATCACGACTTCCTCTCCAGACAGGCTTTCCGGCTGCAGGCCGACGCGTACGACTTTGGATTCACCTTCGGAGACGGTGATGGCCCGAGCGTGCATCCGGTAGCCGATATACTGGACCATGAGTGTGTAGTTTCCCGCGGGCACGCGCGGGATGACGTAGTAGCCCCGCAGGTTCGTCGAAGCGCCCATTTTCGTGCCCTGAAGGAACACGTTGGCGCCGATGAGCGTCTCTCCGTTGGAGGCGTCGGTCACGACTCCGCTGACGGACCCTTCGCCGGGAGGATTCTGAGAGAAGGTCATGGAAGTCTGGATGACAAGGAGCAGGATCAACGATCGAATCATGGAAGTCCCTCAAAGCGTGTGTCGCGTGTCGTTCCGGCGTCTTTTAATTCCGCCGATCGTCCGGTTGTAAACGCCGTTCGGCGTCGAATGTACCCGGCTACGTCCAGGAAAGCAAGTTTTTGGCTCCTGCGGCTTCTACGCAACTCGACCGGAAAAGTTACCGCACCATCGACCACCTCGGAGCCCGGCGTACCGGACCTGTTATCTTCGAAGGAAGCCCAGCTCAAAGACGAATTCGAACCACGCGTCCTCCGTGTGGCCGTCCACGGCATTGATGAAGAAAACAGCAGCCCGATCCCTGGCGGGCAATAGCAGAGTGTGGGCGATGAATGTCCCGGCCGATCCCTCGTGTTCCAGCGCGCGCTTCCCGTTGATCTCTCCGACGCCCCATCCACAGGCATACGAGCCGACAGGCTCATGCAGGAAATCGAAGGTATCCTGTGTAAGCAGCTGCGGGGCGCCGCGCAGAGATCGAAGGTGCAACTGGATGAAGCTACTGTAGTCCCCAATCGTCATGTTCATATCTCCCGCGGGTACCAGGTAGGCGGGCAGCACGTAGCCGTTCGACGGATCGTGGGGAACAAGGTCGCCGCCGATCATCCAGTGGCCCCAGGGTTGAGCCGTGTCCGACAAAACCGGCCACCCGTAGTGAACATCGATTCCCAGTGGACCGGCGATTTCCTGCTGGATCAACGACTCATAGTCGGAGCCGGTGACTGCTTCCAGCATGGCTCCCGCGACGGCGTAACCCGCATTGGAGTACACAAACGTTCCCAGGGAGGCAGGCGGTTCTCGCTGTAGCAGCCACCGTGCAAAGTCGCTGCGCTGTTGACCGGGCGATCCGGTGAATGCCGGGACTTCCTCGAACTCCGCGCCATCGGTAAACGCCTGAATGCCGCTTCGATGGGTTAACAGATGATGGACGGTTACGTTTCGATAGGCCGCGTGCATCAGCGCTGTGTCGGGCAGAACGTCAAAGGGCCGGGTTGTCCATGACATCGCCCCCCGCTCGACGAGGCGTCCCACCACCGTGGCCGTGAACGCTTTTGCGTTGGAACCGATGTGAAAACGATCGGTGACGGCCACCGTTTCATCGCTTCCGACTTTTCGAATCCCTTCGACCCATATTTCGATGGACTCCGATGAAATCAGACTTCCGGCGACGGCGGGATAATGGGATTCTTCTCTGATTCGGGAAACAGTCCCGTCCAAGTCTTCGTCGAACTTGCCGGATTCGCATGAGTTCGCCCAGCAGACGAACAGCACGAATGGAATCGCCAGGGGCCATCGGGCATGACAGATGAACATTCGTATTCCTCTCCGGGCCGCGACCCTTTGTCTTGCAAACTGTTCGACGGGAAAGGTAGCAAAAAAAGGCCCTCGAGTCGTCCTTGCCGATAGGGACGGACGCACAGAGACCCACCGATTTCAATTGACCGGGTATTCTTGGCGAAATTGGGAGGGGGTTCGACCCGTCAGCTTTTTGAAAGCAGCATTGAACAGCCTTTGAATTGAAACCGGACTCAAAGGCAATGGCAAGCAGCGTCAGCGGTCCGCTGGAGGGATCGTTCAGACGTCGAATGACTTCCCGTACGCGGTACGAGTTGATGTAGTCGAAGAAGCTTTGTCCGATGTCTTCGTTAAGTATTTGCGAAACCTGATGGGCGGGGAGGTTCAATATTCTTGCTAACTCGGGAAGGGAGAGCTCGGGTTGGAGATACGGACGATCGCGTTCCATGATTTCTTTCAGCCGTTCCAACGCGGCCATTCGCTGCGGAGCGGTGAGGCCGGATTTTTCGTATTTCGCCTTTGGTGCGTCCATGTCGGAAAACACATTGGGTTGCCTTAATCCGCTGTAGCCCATGGCGTAAACAAACACGGGAAAGAGAACCGATTCCGCTTCGTCCGCCCATGCCGTCCCGACCGCCGTCGCGACCATCCATCCACCCCACAATAGGAAAGCCGCGATGAGCAGCTGTTTCAGCCAGGACAGATTGACCCGGTCCAGCGACGAATAGAAATCAGCGATGCGGCGCTGATGTGTGGAAATCCGGTGCGCGCACACAGCGAGATAGGCCAGCGTCTGAACAATGGCCTTCCATCCGAGGATACCCGGATCCCTCGTCGGTTTGGCGTATTCATCCACCAGCAGCGTCCTCTTGGTATCCGCATCGAGGAGGTAGAGCGGGATCAGCAGAAGCACCATAAGGGCTACAGGGATGAAATGGACGGCGTCCCGTCGGGTCGCGGCGGGACCACCGGACGTCAGGGAACGCACATACAGGTACAGCAACGGACCTATGGCAAATATCAGCCACGAGAAGACTCCGAGCAGCTGCGGGGCCTGCAGCAGCCATTGGGTGTCGTGCAAGACATCTTCGAGGTACAGAAGGGACAGAACGATCAAGAGCACGGCGAGGATGATATGGGGTGATCGGTGGTTCTTACTCGACCACAGCAGTACGGCGAACAGGACCGCCTGCAGGATCCCGGCCACAGTCAAAACGTGGAAGATCGTCAAAGGAATCCGTCCTTGATTACGAAAAGATAGCCTCTCCGCCGATGTCAATCAAGATGTGAGTGGCCACGCTACGTTGGTCAAAGAGAAGAAGCGCCGCTCCTCCATAGTCTCAAATAGTTGTTGATTATTAAATGCCTTCTGGGATACTTTGCCCGCAGTGGATCAACCTCTGCGAGGTACTCATGGAAAAACCGCTCGTAGCCGTCGTCATGGGCAGCGAGAGCGACTGGGACGTGATGCGGCATGCGGCCGTACAACTGAAAGAATTTGGTGTGCCGTTCGAGAAGAAAGTCGTCTCGGCGCATCGTACGCCGGACTTGTTGTATGAGTATGCGCGGACGGCCGTCGATCGGGGCCTGCGATGCATCATTGCCGGAGCGGGCGGCGCCGCCCATTTACCGGGCATGCTGGCCGCCAAGACTACGGTGCCCGTGTTGGGCGTGCCCGTGCCGTCGAAGTATCTCAAAGGTTTGGACTCTCTTCTATCGATTGTCCAGATGCCCAAAGGGGTCCCCGTCGCCACGTTTGCGATCGGTGAAGCGGGAGCGGCCAATGCCGGCCTTTGTGCCGTGGCCATTCTTGCCACGCAGGACGAAACGCTGGCGAAGAAGCTGGCCGCGTTCCGCAAGCGGCAGGAACAGACCGTACTGGACATGAAACTGCCGGAGAACGAATGATCCTGCCCGGGGCGACGCTGGGCATGCTGGGCGGGGGACAACTCGGCCGGATGTTCACGGTCGCCGCCCGCACGATGGGCTATCGCGTCGTTGTGCTCGATCCGGACCCGGTCAGTCCGGCGGGCAAAATAGCCGACCGGCATCTGCAGGCAGATTTCCTGGACCCGGCCGCGCTGGACGAGATGAGCCGCACCTGTGCCGCGATCACGACGGAATTCGAGAACGTACCGGCGCAGACGCTCGATATCCTGGCCCGTTCGTGCTTCGTTCGGCCCCCGGCAGACGCCGTACGCGTCACGCAGGACCGTATCAACGAAAAATCGTTCTTCACGGGGAACGGATTTCCCACAAACCGTCACGCCGTCATTTGTGAGGCGGACGATCTGAAGGAAGGCCTGAAAGCCGTGGGTATGCCCGCCGTCCTTAAGCGCAGCCGCCTCGGATACGACGGCAAAGGGCAGTGGCGCGTGGGATCGCCGGACGAAGCCGCCGACGCCTTTCAGGCCATGGGCGGCGTTCCGTGCGTGCTGGAAGAATTCCTCGAGTACCGCGCCGAGGTTTCGGTAGTCCTGGCGAGAGGCGTCAGCGGGGAGGTGCGCGCCTACCCGCCCGGTGAAAACCGCCACGTCAACGGCATACTCGATTCGACCATCGTACCGGCACGCATTCCGTCCGGCGTGAGCCATGAGGCCGTCCGTCTCGCCTCGTCCGTCGCGGAACGCATGGGCTACCAGGGCGTGATGGCGGTCGAGTTTTTCCTCATGCCGGACGATCGTCTCTTGATCAACGAGATCGCGCCGCGCCCCCACAACAGCGGGCACTACACGCTCGACGCATGCGCGACGAGCCAGTTCGAACAGCAGGTGCGCACGCTCTGCGGACTTCCCCCGGGCGACACGTCGCTGTTGAGTCCGGTGGTCATGAAGAATATTCTCGGCGATATGTGGGGTCCCTCCGCACCGCGATGGGAAGAGGTTCTTCAGCACGCACAGGCGAAACTGCACCTGTACGGCAAGGCCGAGCCGCGCAAGGGGCGCAAAATGGGCCACTACAGCGTGCTCGACCGGAATGTGGAAAACGCCCTGCGTATGTCTCAGGCGATATTCGAGCGCCTGCGCGCCGACGCG
Organism: Bacteroidota bacterium; assembly: GCA_037445875.1. GTDB lineage: Bacteria > CLD3 > CLD3 > SB21 > SB21 > JBBIJR01. Next base: position 30,732 of record JBBIJR010000014.1, read on the forward strand.
GAGTGACGGACCGCCCGAGCCGTCTTCCTCCGAAGCCCCGGCCATGCCCGCCTCAGGTCTCCGATCCCCACGGAAGGTGAAGAATGATCTCCGTCCCTTTGTCCGGTTCGCTGTGCACTTCGATCGTTCCCTTGTGCCGGCTGATCACCGCGTACGTTTCGTACAGGCCGAGCCCCTTGCCGGACCCCACGGGGCGGGTGGTGAAGAACGGCTCGAAGATCTTCTTTCGTACGGAGGCGTTCATACCGATGCCGTTGTCGGAGATGCGCAGGCGCAGACCGCCCGGTTCGGCGCCGGTGGTCAACGTGATGCGTCCCGCCTGCGGGGTCAGGATTCCGCGCTGCTCGCCGTCCCGGATGGCCTGCACGGCGTTGGTGAGAATGTTGTGAAAGCACAGGTTCAGCTCGCCTGCGTTGGCGAGGATGGACCGCTGGTCCAGCGTGCGGTCGTACTGGCGCACGACGCGAATCCCCGGCTCCCGCTGGATGAAGAGGTCCACAACAAGGTCGAGGTTGCGGTGAATCAGCATGGGCTGCAGCGAAGGCTGATTGAGATTTACAAATGTGCCCAGGCTCTCGACGATGCTCTTGATGCGCGTGGCCCCGGTCAGCGACGCGAGGATCGCGTCCTTCAGTTCCTCCTGCTCGGGAGCCGCGGTGGCGCCCAGGTGATCGCGGACGTAGTAAAGATTGCCGATGACGAACGTGAGGGGGTTATTGATCTCGTGGGCGAGACCGGCGACCATCTGGCCAAGGGCACCCATTTTTTCCGACTGGACCAGCTGCGTCTGGGCCTCTTTCAATTCTTTGACGGCCGAGGCGAGCTGGCGATTGACCTTCTGCAGATAATCCCGCTGCGCCTCGATTTCGCGATTGGCGGACTCGAGTTCGCGTGTCCGGGCCTCCACGCTGCGTTCGAGGTCTTCGGTGCGTTTGGTCAGGAGCCGCAGGCGCCACTGTACCCCACCGTAAGCGGCGGCCGCAGCCAGAGCGACGTAGATCCCATACGCCCACCAGGTGCGGTACCACGGCGGTAGAAGGGTGAACGAAAACCCCGCCGGCGGGCTCTCCTGTCCGTACACGTTTCGCGCAACGACTCTGAAGCGGTAGCGGCCCTCGGGAAGGTTGGTGTATTCCTTGTGCGGCTCCGCGGTCCATCCCGACCACCGCTCTTCAAAACCCTCCAGCTTGAACCGGTAGCGATTACCCCGTTCATCGTCGTAACTCGATGCGGCGAACTCGATCCGGAAGGAATTCAGGTCATACGACAATACCGGTTCGGGGAATTCACTCGCCGTCCCGCCGCCGTAGATCAGACTGTCACCGGACGTTCGGACGCGCCGCACCAGCGCCTTGCAGCTGTCGTACACGGGTGGTTCAAGGTTCAGATCGAATCGGATCAATTCCTCGCCGGATTGGAACCACACGATACGGTCCTCGTCGCGGTAGATAGCCCCCGCCGCCTGGCAGGTAATCCGCCCCTGCATCAACTGGCGGAACTGGAAGGAACCGTCCTCCTGACGCATGGACACGGCCGGGTACCAATCCTCGCCTCCTTCCGGCCAGCAGGCGCTCCATACGTTGCCCGTGCGGTCCACGGACCGGGGAATGAGGCGCCCTCCGGGGATTCCGAGTCTGGCAGCCAACGCCGTGTCCGGGATAAATCGGCCTGTTTCCGGTACGAACCGGAACATCTGGCCGCGGTCGGTGCCGAAGTGCACCTGGTCGAACAGGCCGTAGACGTTGATGCTCTCGTCGGGAAGCCCGTGCGCCGTGTCAAATCGTGTGATCGAGATCGTCCCGCGGTCCCGGTCGCGCGCGATCCTCGTGCATCCCCTCGTGACCTGGCCCAGCCACAGCACGCCGTCCTCGTCCTCGGCCAGTGTGCGGATATCGTCAACCACGCCTTCCAAACGTCCCTCATCCACCCAGCGGCCGTTCCTGAAGTAAATGGATGCGACTCCGTCGAACAAACCGACGAAGACACGGTTGGTGTCCGAGCGTGACCGCGCCAGCGAAGCCCCGTTGAACGGACTGACCCGCGAGAGGCGGCCTCCTTCGAGCCACAGGGTGCCGCTGCCGTACGTCGCTATCAGCAACCCGTTCCGGAAGGGCAGGAACGACCAGACTTCCCACTCCACCCCCGGCACCGGAATCAGCAGCGGGGCGCTTCCGTCGGTTCTCCGCGGACCGAGCGTGAACAAGCCATCCTTGTTGCCGACGTACAGAACCCCTTGAAAGCGGCAAACGCTTTCGAGCTGGCTCCGGAAATTCAGCGAGGCATTGAATCGCGACATGGGAGAGGCGTACTCGATCCGTGCCAGTCCGCGTTCCAGCGCCAGCCACAGGCCGTTCTGACGGTCGACGAACATGGCCTTCACGCTGTGGTTCTGCAATCCGGAGCTTTCGTCGAAGATCCTCAGCACCTTGCCGGCCCGGGAGACCACGAACACGCCTCCTTCCAGGGTGGCCAGGGCGAACGTCGAATCCGGCAGACGCAGACCGTTGTATAATCGCAGGCGCTCCAGTCGCGGCGCCAGGTCCGGGGCAAAAGGTTCCATCGTGCCGCCGTTCCAGAGGAACAGCCCCTTCCGGGTGGCGATCAAAATCCGTTCGGCGTCGTAACGCATCATGCCGTACACGGGATGCGAACCCAACGGCTCGGTGCCCGGAGAACGCCGCAGGCGTTCTCCGTCGATTTCCATGAGGCCCTCGTCGCGCTGGAGGACGAACAACCGGTTATCGACCTGAAAAGAAAAATGGAAGGACGTGCGCGGTTTGATGACGGTGATGCGGCCCCCGGACCAGCGAAAAATGTGCGTATTGGCCTGAAAGTACACGCCTGACGGTGAGGTCCACGTACGCCACACGTTCACGAAGGTCCGTTCGGCGACGTCCACGCAGTCGAGGAGGGAGGTGTACACTGTGCGGCCGGAGCGGTCCGACGCCAGATAACCGAACTCGCCCTGTGCGCCGACGTAGATCGTGCCGGTCGACGGATCGAGGGCCAGGGATCGCACGACGGACCGGTTGGATACCGGTATCAAGCGCCAGTCGACGCCGTCGTATTCCAGGATGCCGGAGCCGTTACCCGCGTAGATCAGGCCTGTGGGAACCTGAAGGACGCACCAGTTCTGCGAGCCGGCATTGTACTCGCGTGCGGGATAGTTGCGAACGAACGGCAGGCCGGTCTCGTCCGCCGCGTGAACGGCGGGAGCGGACAGGCCGAGAAACAGCGCGACGAAACCACGGATGGGCCGGGACGTGTGAGTCATAGGCCGGATTTGCGTGAATTGAATCCAGTCTATGTAAAGCGCGGCGGGAAATCAACACCTGAATTTCGCGATAGAAAGGCAGGTCTTTGGTCGTACCGCAGCGAACCCCTCCCTGCACTTCCCTTGCGCGAAAATGGTCATCTCGATGTCTGAAACCTGACCCGCGCAAGGGGAGGGTCGGGGAGGGGTTCGCATCCCCGTCCACGAGCTAAAGCTCGCGGCAATCGAGTGTGCTTTGCCACGAGCGTGGAACGCCTATGGTCATTACTCGGCCGGAAGGATTCAGAGGCTTCGGCACCTCAAAAATTGATCTCGTACGCCACCTTGAGGTAGCGGCCGACGTAGTCGAGATCGTTGCCCAGCAGATTGAGCACGAGGAAGACGTTGCTGCCGGCGAAGAACTCGTACTGGATGAGCGAATTCCAGAACGTCACGTCGCGATAGGTGTCGCGCTGGAAGAACGACCGGAGATAGAGCTTGCGCCGGAGACGGTAATCCATCTTGATGCGATAGATGTTCTGATCGACGTCTCCGTATTCCACGTGGATGAATGTCAGGTTCAAGCCGAGACGATTGAAGAACGTCATTTCCAGCGTCGTATAGGGGTTCTTCAAGTACGATCCGAAGTACGGCCCGAAGAAATATCCGAATCGGAAAGAGTGCGGACCGAAGATGATCTTGGCGTTGTGGTCCTGCAGAAAGTTCTTCCTTGTGATGCGCTCGGTGTCCTGCACGACGTCGTTCGGGCGATTGACCTCGAAATAGTGATTCACGGACAGCCAATCGTTGGCCTTGTAGTAAGCGCCCGTGCTGACGTACTCCTGAAACTTGAAATGATCGCTGAGCGTGCGGGCGCGGTAGTACTCCGTGAAGACGCTGATGTCGGAGAAGTACTTTCGCGAATGGACGAACCGGTATCCGAAGGACGCCACGATTTCGTCGTTGCCGCTTCCGTAGTTGTTGAAGAGCGTCAGGGCATCGAACTTCCGGTCGAACCGGCGGTAGATCAGGTCGCCGTACGGCCCGCCGGAGTGGTTGTACTCGTAAAACAGATGCGCGCTGTACGCGTTGCCGTCCGTGGAGCGGATGAACTGCGGCTGGGCGACGAACCGCGAGGGCAGGTCGAACCGGCCGTCAACGCTGACGATCTTGTCCGTACGGTCCTCGGCAGGGTCGCGTGCGTAGAGGACCATGCCGCCCACGTTGGCGTACCGGGTCAGGACGCGGGGCCGTGCGGCAAAGAACCGGCGGCGGTCTCCGTACGTCAGGCCCGGCGGTCCCTCTTCCTCCAGGTACACCGCGCCTCCGCGGAACCGGTCGCTCCGGTAGGTGTAGTTGAGTCCCCACTGGATGTCGCGGATCGCCCGGGTGTAAAACAGATTGATCGGCGTCCGGTAGAGGTCGAGGTCCTTGCTGAAGAACGGCCGCTTCTCCTGCAGAAAGATGGGACGGCCGTAGAGGGAGAAATCGAACGGGTCGGCCTCGATCGTCGATTCGTCGGTATTGTACGTCCCTTTCAGCGTATGGCGGTCCAGGTTGGCGATCAGCTCTCCGCCCACAGAGCCCTTGAGCGTCGAGTCGGTAAAATAAATGGCCGTGACGTACGGCTGTGCGTGGACGTTCAGGTTGATGCGTTCGTCGAACGGCTCCACGTCGAGTTTGTAAGTTTTCTTCACCGAAAGCAGTTCGCTCTCGGGAATGATGGAGTAGAAGTAGCTGCTCCCGTCCGGACGGTAGGCGAAGAGCTGCAGATCGAGGCCGATCTGGCCGGGATTCTTGTTCTGCAATTTGTCGACCGGAATGCGGATTTCTGACTCAATGTAGCCCGGCTCTCCGTTGGCGGCCTCGCGGAAGATTGTGGAACGGGCCTGCCAGATCCAATCCCATTCCTGCGAAAGGCTCCGCTGGTTATATACGAGCAGGTCCCGCTGATTATCAAGGAAGCTGAAGATGAAGATGTATCCGTTCTCGTTCTTGTTCTCCAGGTCGAGCACGATGAAGAACTCGTTCTCCTCGTCGGTGGAACGGTCGCGGATCAGGGACTTGCTGATGACCCGGCCGCGGGGCCAGAAGCGAAAAGCGAAATACAGCGCTTCGCGGGACTGTTTGACGTAAACGATGGTGCTGTCCTGTGCGCGCACGCCGCTTCTCGGGACCGTAACGTAGAAGTCTGAGAAGACCCTCGATCCGGCCCACTCCTCTTCATGAATGCGGCCGTCGATGGTGGGGCCGGCGGCGGTGTTGTCGGCCGCGAAAGAACCCACATCTCCTCCCCAGGTCAGGAACGTCAGCAGGCACCAGGCGGTGCGCCTCATGGCTGTCCTCCCGAATGATCGGCTGGTTAAAACGCGAGTTGACCCGGTTGTCCTTCCGCAAACAAGGCTGGCGGTATGCGGGGTGTTTACGAAGGGGCGTGGAAGATGTTTCAGGCTGTTGTCGAATTGGCCATCGGATGGGCCGAGTGAGAGAACTTGACATTGCGGAAGATAATAGTACCTTGTTCATGTCTGCGGGGGCTCAGATCATCGTACTCGTCTCGCCGCCGATCTTTCATTCTCATCTTTCCTATATATAATTATAACGAAGGTGAGGGGATGAGCCACGCTGCGAATGACACATGCCCGATATGCACGAAGTCCGACTGGCGGGACTTCAAACTTGGATCGACGGCCCTACGGGAGTGTCGATCCTGCACCGTCACCGTTAATGCATTACTTCCCGAGAATTCGGAACTTGATGCATATTACCGTCAGTCTTATGTCTTGAAGCGTGCGGACGAGTCGGTGGCCCTTCTGACCGCTGAACGCAGACGCTACTCGCGCTTTCCGGAGCAGGTGTCCCTTATTGCCGACATTCAGAAACATATCCCGTCGCCGGCAAACGTCCTCGACGTCGGATGCGACAGAGGTTTCTTCCTGGACGAAATACGCCGTCACGGCTACAGCGTTCGCGGCGTGGAGCTTTCGGAGAGTGCACGCGCGGCCTGTGATGCGATTGGAATATCCGTGACCGGCACGCTGGGCGAAGTGCCGGAGAAATGGGCTGACTGTGTCACCCTGTGGCACGTCCTCGAACATATTCCACAGCCGCTCGATTTCCTTTCCGTCGTTCGCACGCGAATGACAGATCACGGCACGTTGATGGTACGAGTTCCGGATTTTTCCACGCTCTGGAGGTCCATCCTTGGGTCGCGATGGATCTGGTTTCAACCGCAGAATCACTATGTTCACTATACTGCACGGTCATTGCGGCTGCTGCTGGAGAATGCTGGCTTCAGTGTAATAAGTTGCGTGTCCCGCCGTGCAAACACCCTCCTTACGCACCGCGCCTATCGGGTTGCCCGAAGAACATTCAAAAAGAGTATGGGGCTGAAAACGCCTTTGCGCACACAACGTTGGCAGAATATATGAGCACGTTACCGGTGTTGAAATATATGTGCAGAGCAGACTACGCTGATGGCTGTCTGAGGCCCTGAAGTCGTGGCATCCGCAGCGCAACATCGTCGCTAAATCATCTTTACGGGTCTTCACCCAATCGAGTGGGTAGAAAATCGTGGAAGGTTGTCGTACAGAGCCGTATGTACAAGGCTTTTTGAATTTCTTATGAGTGCAAGAATGAGTGTCATAAATTCACCGTGCAAACGTATGTATGAAATCCATCACCGGTTACTCCATCGAAATTCCATTTCATGCCTTTCAGGTTCTTCGCGGCCTTGGAAAAAACGCCGATAGAGAACCAGAGTTCGCGTGTCAATCAGTTGGCGGAAAACGTGGAACAGGCATGCAAGTTTGTCGTCGCATTCGAACATGGAACTGTTTTCCGCCACCAGTAAGCGAACTCTGGTTCCGGCGTATTTTCCACAACCGCTGTTTTCTTTGCCCGCTTTCTTTTGCGTCAAAAGAAAGCGGGTTGATCGATTAAAGATCCATCTCTACAGCATACCACTAAAGCACTAATGTCACCCACTCGCTTTGGAGATGATCCATCTTTACCTAGGATTCCCGCGAGCGGAAAGTCTCCTTGAATTTTCAGTCCGCTTTTGCTAAGTTGGCGCAGATTCAAGTCTCTTTCCTTCCATGAAAAAAATCGCGGTCATTCCCGGAGACGGCATCGGCACCGAGGTCATCCGCGAGGCCCTGAAAGTCATCCGGGCTTCGGCCGAACGGCATCCGATGGATATCGAGTTCGTCGAAATGGACTACAGCGCCGAGAAATACCTGCGGACGGGCATTACGATGCCCGAGGAACAGTACGATGATTTCCGGAAGAACTACGCGGCCATCCTGATGGGCGCGTTCGGCGACCCGCGCGTGCCGGGCAACGAACATGCGAAGGACATCCTGCTCGGAACGCGGTTCAAACTCGATCTGTACGTCAACTACCGCCCGGTCAAGCTGCTCGACGAGCGGTTCTGTCCGCTGAAGAACAAGAAACCGGCTGACGTGAATTTCACCGTATTCCGCGAGAACACGGAAGGCGTCTACGTCGGTGTCGGCGGCGTGTTCAAGAAGGGCACGCCGGATGAGATCGCCGTGCAGGAAGAGATCAACACGCGCAAAGGCGTGGAGCGTATCATCCGGTACGCGTTTGAATTTGCCTCCCGCCACGGCCTGAAACGCGTGGCGATGGCGGACAAGAGCAACGCCATGCAGCACGGGCACGGCCTGTGGTATCGCTGCTTTCACGAGGTGGCCGAGGAGTATCCGGGCATCCGGGCCAGCCACTGCTACATCGACGCGCTAGCCATGATGATGATCCGCGAGCCGGAACGGTTCGACGTGATCGTGACCAACAACCTGTTCGGCGACATCATCACCGACCTCGGCGCCATGCTGCAGGGCGGGATGGGTCTGGCCGCGTCCGGTAACCTGAACCCGCACGGCGTCTCGATGTTCGAACCCGTTCACGGCAGCGCTCCGGACATCGCGGGTAAGAACATGGCCAATCCCGTGGCGGCCATCCTCACCGCCGAGATGATGCTTCGCCACCTCGGCTTTGCTTCCAACGCCGACGCGATCGAACGGGCCGTGCGGACCGCCATCGAGAAGAACCGTCTCACGCGGGAACTCGGCGGGACGCTCGGGACCACGGAGTGCGGTGACTTCATCGCCGGGGCGGTTCGTGCGGAAGGCTGACCGCCGCGGTTCCCTGTTGCTTTTTCCTGAACACGGGCGGATATTGACACCGAACATCGCCCATCATCGACCGGAACGGTAACATGATCATCCTGACGGGAGGCGCCGGATTCATCGGCAGCGCCGTGCTCCGCCTCCTCAACGACAACGGCATCGACCATGTCCTCGTCGTGGACAACCTCGGCTCGTCCGACAAGTGGAAGAACCTCAGCGGCAAACGATTCGCCGACTACCTGCACAAGGACGAATTCATCGGCCGGCTCGAACACGCATCGAATTTCGACAAGACCGACGCCGTGATCCACTTCGGGGCCTGTTCCTCCACGATGGAGCAGGACGCCGATTACCTGATGCGCAATAATTACCGGTACTCTCAGACGCTGGCGCAGTGGGCGCTTGCGCGGAACATTCGTTTCATCTACGCGAGCAGCGCGGCCACCTACGGAGACGGTTCGCTCGGTTTTTCCGACAACGACGATACGACCGTGAAGCTGCGGCCCATGAACAAATACGGCTACAGCAAACAACTGTTCGATCTGTGGGTACTGCAGGAGCGTCTGCGGGACCGGGTGGCGGGCCTGAAATTCTTCAACGTCTTCGGGCCCAACGAATACCACAAGGGTGAGATGCGCAGCGTGGTCAACAAGGCGTTCATACAGATAAAGGAGACGGGCAGACTGCGCCTGTTCCGGTCGTACAAACCGGAGTACAGGGACGGGGAACAGGTGCGCGATTTTGTCTACGTGAAGGACTGTGCGGAGGTCACGGGATGGCTTCTGAAACATCCGGACGTGTGCGGGATCTTCAATCTGGGCAGCGGGACGGCCCGCTCTTGGAACGACCTGGCGAGGGCCGTCTTCTCGGCGATGGGGAAACCGACCAACATCGAGTACATCGACATTCCGGACAACATCCGCGACGCGTATCAGTACCACACACGAGCGGACATGGGCAAGCTCCGCTCGGCCGGATGCCCCGTGGAATTTCGTCCGCTCGAAGATGCGATCCGGGATTACGTGGAAGAATACCTGATGAAGAACCTGGCGCACGTATGACCGGAAAGGAATTCTTGAACGCGGTATCGAAAAGCCGGCGCGACATTATTCAGGAACTCCTCGATGCCCTCAGCCAGGCGGGTATTGACTACTGTCTCATCGGAGGTCTGGCGGTAAATGCTTATGCGGAACCCGTGATCAGTCTGGATGTGGACCTGGTACTGGCTATGGAGGATGTTGATCGTCTTATGAAACAGCTTGGCCCGAAGTGCTCGGTGCGACGGTTCGAACACAGCATGAATGTTGACATACCGGGATCGGATTTGAGAATTCAGATTCAAGTGGATCCAAGATATATCTCGTTCATTCAGCGGGGAACCGTGAAGAACGTGATGGGGTATATCATGAAGACGGCAGCGATAGAGGATGTGCTCCAAGGCAAGGTGTGGGCGTACCAAGACGCAACGCGCCGAAAAAGCAAGAGGCAAAAAGACCTGGCGGACATTTTGCGTCTGGTTGAAGTCCAGCCGCAACTCAAGAACCGACTGCCGGGCGAGCTGCAGTCGCTGGTGGAATGACATGGCCGATTCATCCCAGACCTTCGAATCTTCCCGTGCGCCGGAACCCGTCGGACCCTATCCGCATGCTCGACGGGCCGGCCAGTTGCTGTTCCTGTCGGGCGTAGGACCGCGCGAACGTGGCAGCCGGACGATCCCCGGCGTCGAGCTCGACGAGCAAGGCAACGTTCGTTCCTACAGCATCGAGGCGCAGTGTCATGCCGTGTTCCGTAACGTGCGGTACATTCTCGAAGACGCCGGATCGCGGTGGGAGAACATCGTCGACGTGACGGTGTTCCTGACCGACATGAAGAGAGATTTCCAGGACTTCAATCGCGTGTATGCCCGGTATTTCTCCGACCACCGGCCGACCCGGACGACGGTGGAGGTCAACGCACTTCCGACCCCCATCGCGATAGAGGTCAAAGTGATCGCCACGATCGATTAAGGGATTCCGTC
>JBBIJR010000014.1:41161-53699 GCA_037445875.1 Bacteroidota bacterium
ATCGGGAAGTTCAATCGTTCAAAGAGAGTCCCCTGTGCGCATACGTCGTGGCGGGCAGTTGGATCGTTCTTCTGGCGTTCATCGGATTGCTGCTGTGGAACTGGCCTCGTCTCATCCTGAACCCGTGGCCGGCCATGGTGGCGAGCGTTTTCGTTTTCATCACGACCGTGGGTATCCTCTTCCTCGCGTCACGAACGGCGCTGGTGACCGAAGTCCGCCACGACGGTTTGTTTATCCAGTATCGCCCCTTTCACTTCCGATGGAAGCGGATCGGTCTGGAGGATCTCAAGGAAGTGTACGTCCGTACGTACCGACCTCTGCTGGAATACGGGGGGTGGGCATTCGGTACGGTTTTCGCGGCATGGCCTACAACGTATTCGGCAACCGCGGCGTCCAGTTTGAATTTGCACGAAAAGGGCGGCTGCTGATCGGTTCGCAGCGGCCGGAGGAATTTCTAGAAGCCGTTCAATCGTTGGTTTCAAATCGTTCTCATGAAACAACTCAAACGCGGAGGTGAGGAATATGGGCCTGAGCGCATTCAACTTCAAACAGTGGATCAACGAGCACCGTCATCTGCTGAAGCCGCCCGTCGGCAATCAGGTCGTGTGGAAGGACACGGAGTTCATCATCATGGTGGTCGGCGGGCCCAATGCCCGCAAGGACTACCATTTCAATGAGGGCGAGGAATTCTACTACCAGCTGGAAGGGGACATTACGCTCAAGATCATCGATGACGGCCGGCCGCGCGACATTCCGATCCGGCAGGGCGATATTTTCCTTCTGCCTCCGCGGATTCCTCACTCGCCGCAGCGCCCGCCGAGGACCATCGGCCTCGTGATCGAGCGCAAGCGCCGCGACGGAGAGATGGACGGATTGCTGTGGTACTGCGAGAAATGCGGAACGAAGTTGTACGAAGAGTACTTTCCGCTCAGGGACATTGTCACGCAATTGCCTCCCGTGTTTGACCGTTTTTACGGGAACCCGAACAACTGCACGTGCCGCGTTTGTGGGACCATTATGCAGAGGCCTGTTCTGCCGGCGGCAGACGCCGCGGCCCCCGGAAAGCGAAAACCCGCGGGCAAACGCAAACGTCCCGGGGCGCGAAAGAAGCAGGCATCACGTGCCGGGAAGGCCGCACGTAAGAAAAAAACGGCCCGCCGCAAAGGGGCACGCCGCCGCCGCTGATGCTGATCGATGAACACCTGCCGCACTACGAGGTCGCCAGACGATACCGGACGCGGATTGCCGGCACTCCCGAAACGATCTACGCCGCCGCCCGCCGCGTCGATTTTGCCACCTCACGGATCGTTCGCATGTTATTCGCGGTCCGCTCGCTGCCGGCCCTGCTGACACGCCGGCCCGGCCTCCAGCGCTCGTCGGTGACGCTGAACAACATCGCAGGCACCGGATTCGTGTTGCTGGCGGAGCGTCCGCCCGAGGAACTCCTGATCGGCGTCGTGGGGCGATTCTGGAAAATGCGAAGCAACATCACGCCGGTGGCCGCTGAACGATTTCGGGAGTTCCACGAACCGGGTTACGCCAAGGCGGTGTGGAATTTCTCCCTGCGCGCACTGGAGCCGCCGTTCAGCGAACTGGCCACCGAGACGCGCGTGTATTGCACGGACGCCCGGAGCCGGAAGCGTTTCAAAACGTACTGGTTTTTTGTGGGACCGTTCAGCGGGTTGATTCGAAAAATCATGCTCTCCATGATCCGGAGAGAGGTCGAGCGAGGAACGGTTTCCGCCGCGGCAGGCGTCCATGCTTAAGATCGACATTCATACGCACGTCCTGCCGGAGAGCTGGCCGAACCTCCGGGAGAAATACGGCTACGGCGGCTTCGTCCAACTCGAGCATCACGGGCCGGGTTGCGCCCGGATGATGATCGATGGGAAGGTATTTCGTGAAATCACTTCGAACAGCTGGGACCCGGCTGTGCGCATCAAGGAATGCGACAGCCACGGCGTCGATGTACAGGTCCTTTCCACCGTGCCGGCCATGTTCAGTTACTGGGCCCGGGCGGAACACGCGCTCGATCTCTCGATGCGCCTCAACGATCACCTTGCCGGCATGGCAGCGGAACATCCGCGCCGCTTCATCGGCCTGGGGACCGTACCGCTGCAGTCGCCGGAAATGGCGATCCGCGAACTGGAGCGATGCGTCAAGCAGTTGGGGCTTGCCGGCGTAGAAATAGGGACGCACGTAAACGAATGGAATCTTGATGAACCGGCGCTGTTTCCTTTCTTTGAGGCTGTGCGGGAGGTGGGCGCGGCGGTGTTCGTACATCCGTGGGACATGATGGGCAAGGAACGCATGCCGAAGTACTGGCTGCCCTGGCTGGTCGGCATGCCGGCGGAAACGTCGCTGGCGATCTGCTCGATGATCTTCGGCGGTGTGCTGGAGCGGTTGCCCGGGCTGCGTGTGGCGTTTGCCCACGGCGGAGGTTCCTTTCCCGCCACCATCGGCCGTATCGAGCACGGTTTCAAGGTACGTCCGGACCTGTGTGCCGTCGACAATCGCGTAAATCCACGGGAGTATCTCGGCCGCTTCTATCTCGATTCACTCGTCCACGACGCGGTCATGCTGCGGTACCTGATCGATCTCGTCGGCGCCGACCGTGTGGCCCTCGGATCGGATTATCCGTTTCCGCTGGGTGAGGCGGTGCCGGGCGCGCTGATCGAATCGATGAACGTGACCCACGATATTCAGGAACGCCTGATGTACAAGACCGCGCTGGATTGGCTGGCCAGACCGGAGGATGGATTTCTGAGATGACACCTTAATTGCCATGGCGCGATTCGAAGACCGAGAATCCTTCATTCCTTATCGACGAGCGGACCTGATCCGCATCTGCCTCGACGACGGACGTCTGTCGGAGAACGACCGTAAGGCATTTGGCCATTTCTGCGAAATCCTCAATGCCTGGTATCATTTTCGATTCCAGGCAAGGCTGGAACGGCTGAAGGACCTCTTCGCGCCGCTCGACCCCGATGCGGACACGGAGACGCTCCGTGCAACGACGCCGGAGGATCTGGCCCGCATGGAGGAGCAGTTGGTCCGGGAGTTCATCGGCGTGCTCGAGAGCGCCAATTACCGGCGGCTCAGTGAGGCGGAGTTGAAGAAAGCTTTTCAGGCCGAGTCGCTCATCCCGTTGAACACCGACGTTGATTTTGGCGACTACGAAGACGGACGGGTCCTGTTCTTTCATCGGGGCCTGCAGCAGGAGTCCGTCAAGGTCCGGAGTTTCCTCCGGAAGATCGAACGACGGTTCGATGCATTCGAACGCGTGGTTCTGATGCTGAAATTCAAACCGCGCGAACACTTTATCGCCAAAAAGCAGAAACCGGAAAGCCTGAACTTCACTCCGGGCAAGATGTACGTCTACCTGTACAAGAAGATTCCGAAGTTCGACGTCGATATTCTGTTTCCGAACGTTGACGTGAGTATGAACTGGAAGGACATGCTGCGCTTCGGCGTGCCGGCCGTCGGCGCACTGATACCCGTCGTGGCAAAGGCGCTGCCGAATCTCGTGCTGATCATTGGCATCGTCCTGTTTTTCACCGTTGGTCCCGCCGTTGCGTCCAAATGGGGGGCGAGCGAGGAGTCGATGAACCATCTCTTTCCGATTCTGACCGCCGTGTTGTCGGCGGGCTTCATGCTGGGGGGCTACGCGTTCAAGCAGTACATGAATTACAAGAACAAGCGGTTGAAGTTCCTGAAGAACGTGACCGACACGTTGTTCTTCAAGAGTCTCGACTGCAACGCGGGGGTGTTCCACCGGATCGTGGACGAAGCGGAAGAAGAGGAGACGAAGGAGATTCTGCTGGTGTATTACTTCCTGCTGACCCACAACGATCTGACTAAGGCCCAGCTGGACGACCGTATCGAGCAATGGATGGAACAGCGGTTTGGAAAGAAACTCGATTTCGACATCGACAAAACATTCGAAAATCTGCGGCACTTTTCCGCGCGCGTTGGAGGGCGGGAGTTGCCTCTCCTGACCGTTCGGCCGGACGGTATCTGCCACGTGCTGGACATCGGGCAGGCCAACGCACTTATCGATCATCTCTGGGACCATGTGTTCTCGTACAGCGGCTCTTTGAAATGACGAGCGCATAGGAGATATAAGCACCGGTTCGTCCATTGGTTTACAAACTCCGCTTGCGTCTGACGCGGGCGAAGGGTACATTGCTCGCGATTCCTATCCGGACGGCCACCCGTCAACCACCTGCGAGACGGACCGCAGGGCACATCCGATCGTCCACGTACATCAACCTCGCGTCGCGTGGAGTTCCTTGCATCTACACCGTCTTGATACCTGCAACGATGTGAACGGCGATTCCGCCGTCCATCCAACGGGAAAAAGACCATCGAAGCAACGCTGACCAACAGAGAACTTCTCACGCTCCAGGAGGAGAACGCGCGGCTCAAACGTGCGATCGAAGAATTGTCCATTCTGAACGACCTTGCGCGCGTGATCGGCGCTTCGGTCAATTCGCAGGAGATCATGCAGACGATCATTCATCGTTCCCTGCGTGCGGTGCATGCCGAACAGGGCGTGATCACGCTGGTCGACGCCCGGGAGGGGCGCACGATGAAGACGCTCGTGCGCAGCATGGTCACCAGCGGCGATCATCCCCGGTTCCACCTGGACCAGAGCCTGCTGGGCTGGATGCATCTGAACAAAAAACCTCTGTTGATCAATGCGCCGCAGGCGGACGAGCGGTTTCGCGGCATCCAGTGGGACGGTGCGATCCGCAACGCCCTCAGCGTTCCGCTGCTGATCAAAGCCGAACTGATCGGCGTACTCACCGTCTACAACAAGAAAGACGGCGCCCTGTTCACGGACGCCGACCAGCGGCTCCTTGCCATCCTGGCCGCGCAGTCCGCCCAGGTAGTGGAAAACGCGAGGCTGTACGAGCAGGAGAAGGCGCTGGCTCGCATGCAGGAGGAAGTCCGCCTCGCATCCAAGATACAGAACGATCTCCTGCCCAAGAGCGTTCCTCTGATATCCGGATACGAAGTGGCCGGCATTAGCCGGCCCGCGCAGACGATCGGCGGAGATTATTTCGATTTTATTCCCCTCGATGACCACCGGATAGCGGTATGCCTGGGGGACGTATCGGGCAAGGGCCTGCCTGCCGCGCTGCTGATGGCCAGTCTGCATGCGACGCTGCGCGCGCAATCGGTCCTGATCCCCACGCCCCGGCGCTGCATGGAACGAACCAATCACTTCCTGCATCAGAGCGTCAGCGCAGAGAAATTTGCCACCCTTTTCTACGGAATCCTCGATACTCATACCCACACCCTCTCCTGCGCCAATGCCGGTCAGGACCATCCCATCCTGGTCTCCGGCGACCGCATCGTGCGGCTAACCCGCGGCGGCATCCCCCTCGGTCTCATGGATCCGTTTACCTACGAAGAAGAACAACACCCGGTGGAACCGGGCGACGTACTGGTCGTGTTTTCGGACGGTATCTCGGAAGCATGGAACGCCGGGGATGAAATGTTTGGAAGCGACCGGCTCCTGAAGATCGTCGAGCTGAGCCGTGACGAATCCGCCGGTCAAATCATGGAACGTATTCTACACGCCGTGGAATCGTTTGCGAAAGAGGTCGTGCAAGCGGACGACATGACGCTGGTCGTCATGAAACGGCTGCCGTCCTGATCCGCGGCCCGAAGCAACGTTCGCTTCCGCCCCCGGCATACGGCGCATCGGCGTACGCCTTCAACAGTATCCGAGGTCTCGCTTATGAACGAAGCGACTCACGAACATGCCTCCTCCCGGCGAGCCCTGCGGATTCCCCTGGGCTTCACGCTGGATGCCATCGTGCATCTCGGCGCTGGTGCGAATCGCGTAATGAAGGCCGACCTGGCCGTTGGCGACTGGCTCCACGTGCGGACGTGGAATTCCGTGTACCGGATTCAAGTCTTTGAGGACGGGTTCTGCGAAGTGAGCGGGGGCTGGTTCGACCGCAAGGGTCTGTCGCCCTGCCGGACCTCCATTGCGGGTTGCACGTGGGGCGGCAGCATCCTGCACACCCGGGTTGCCGCCGGTTGCGGCATGTGCATCGAGTTCGGCAACCGGTTGACCACCAGTCCCGTCCGCAGCGTCGTCGTGATTCCGGGCATCCGCCTGGTATGACAGTCTTTCTGCGGTTTACGGAGTACGCACGACGGTACCGCGTCAGCATCGACCGTTCGTGCGTGTTATTTCACATTCATATACAGGAGGTTCTATGTACGTCGTTAGAGATGTTTTTCACTGCAAGCCCGGTCAATCGAAAGCCGTGTCGGAAAAACTAAGCAGCGGCCTGTCGATGATGAAGAAAATGCCCGGCTACAAGTCCGGCCGGGTGTTGGTGGACTACGTGGCCAGCTACTGGACCGTTGTCCTGGAGACGGAGGTCGATACCCTCGAGCAGTTCGAGCGCGCGATGAACGAGTACGCTTCGAGCAACGAAATACGCGAGGCCATGAAAGGATACATGGATATGGTGCATGAAGGGCATCGAGAGATTTTCAGAATCGTGTGATCGAACGGCGCGAATCGAACCAGAGTGACAGCGGGCGATGCATATCCTGACAGCGGGACTGTGTTGAATCAAAAGAAATGGAAATAGCTCCTATGATTGAAAAGACCATCTTCCATTGCAGGATCCTGGTAAGGTTCGGGGGAGGCGGGATGTCCCGAAATTGCCCGGGAGCGAAGCGATTGGCTGCAATTTCGAGGATCTCGATGAGACGAAGCAAAATCGGGAGGTGTCACGAGTGATCGGTCAAACGGTATCTCATTACAAGATTCTCGAGAAGCTGGGTGAGGGTGGGATGGGAGTGGTATATAAAGCCCAGGACACGAGACTCGACCGGATCGTTGCGATCAAATTCCTTCCGTCCCGTTCATCGGGCTCCAACGATACCAGAGACCGGTTCATACAAGAAGCCAAATCGGCGGCCGCGCTGAACCATCCGAATATTCTGAACGTCTATGAGATCGATGAACGCGACGACTCGATGTTTATCGTCATGGAATACGTGGCGGGCAGCACGCTGGCCGATACGATTGGAAAGCGCAAGTCGGAAGCGGGTGTGCCGCTGGTGCAGTCGATCGCATGGGTCACCCAGATCGCCCATGGCCTCAAAGCGGCGCACGACAAGAACGTCATCCATCGCGATGTCAAGCCGCAGAACCTGATGGTAACCCCGGACAAGCAGATCAAGATCATGGACTTCGGTCTGGCAAAAATGAAAAGCAAGGCATCGATCACCAAAACCGGAACCTCCCTGGGTACGCTGTCCTACATGTCTCCCGAGCAGGCTCAGGGCATTTCGGCCGATCACCGTTCCGATATTTGGTCGCTGGGGATCGTGTTCTATGAACTGCTTACGTCCGAGGTCCCTTTCAAGGCCGAGCATGAGGCGGGCCTTACCTATCTCATCGTGAATCACGAACCGGAATCTCCGAGTACGCTGGACCGGCGGATACCGCAGTCGGTGGATAACGTGGTCATGAAGATGATCATTAAGGACCGGGAGCGTCGATTCCAGACGATGAAGGAGGTATTGCAGGCGCTCGATTCACTGAACAGAGAGATTGCGGAGGGCGGCTCCGCCACTTCGAAAAGGAAAGCGATCGCGGTCCTGCCTTTTGACAATATCAGTTCCGACAAGGAAAACGAATATTTCGGAGACGGGTTGACGGAAGAACTGATTGCCAATCTCTCGCGGTTGAAGGAAATGCGGGTGGTTTCCCGTACGACGACCATGGCCTACAAGGGTACGAAGAAAGACATCAAGATCATCGGACGCGAATTGGCCGCGCGATATCTGATGGAGGGGAGCGTCAGGAAATTCCAAGATGATGTGAGGATCACGGCTCAGTTGATCGATGTGGAAGACGACGCGCAGTTGTGGGCGGGAACGTTCAAAGGCAAATTGGCGGACATTTTCGATATTCAGGAAAAAGTTGCAAAGGAAATCGTGGACGCATTGATGGTCAAGCTCTCGCCGACAGAGAAAGTGGTTCTGACCAAACGTTCGACCGTCGTTCCCGAGGCGTTCGATCTGAATCTTCGCGCAAGGAACTTCCTTTCGCGGATGACACGAAACGACATTAACGCTGCGATCCAGCTCTTTCAGCGCGCGATCGAACTTGACGTCCGGTATGCCGCGGCGTATGCAGGACTTGGAGAAGCGTATGCGTCCCAGTACTTCAATTATGAACGCAACCCGATGTGGTTGGACAAGGCCATTGAAGCCGCCCTCAAGGCCCTTGTGTATGACCCGACGCTCTCCGAAGCGTACGCGTCGCTGGCTCTTGCCTATTTCAACAAGAAATCCATAGATGAAGCATTGACTGCGGGGCATCGAGCCATAGAGTTGGACCCGAACAATCACATTGCCTACTGGATGATCGGACGCATCTACCACAGTACCGATCGGGACCACGAAGCGGTGGACTACTATAAAAAGGTGATTGCCCTTGCCCCGGATTTTTATTCGGCGTACGGAGACCTCCAGAACGCCTATGAACGCATGGGGGACATGGAGAACTACCGAGACGTCCTTCGGAAGGCGATCGCAATGTATCCACACTATCTATCCAAGCACCCGGAAGATGCCCGCGGACACATGTTCTTTGCGATCGCTCTGGGACAAGCCGAGCGGTTCGATGATGCGAAACGGGAGGCGGCAAAAGCACTGGAACTCAATCCGACGGATCCCCTGATGTATTACAATGCGGCGTGCTTTTATTCGCGCATTCACGAGAAGACACTCGCCGTCGAGGCGCTGAAGAACGCCGTATCGTCCGGATACGAGAACTTTGACTGGGCCAAACGGGACTCCGATTTGGATAACATCCGCGAAGAACCCGGATACCTCGAACTGATGAAAGGGAAATAGACCCGTGACCGGACAGACTATTTCTCACTCTAGGATCGCCGAAAAACTCGGGGACGGCGGGATGTTGCGAAATCGCCCGAGCGCGTCGCGAGGGGCTGCCATTTCGAGGATGCCGATGAAGCGCAGCGCAATCGGGAGGTGTCACCGATGATCGGTCGGACCGTCGTCCATTATAGGATTCTCGAAAAGCTCGGTGAAGGTGGGATGGGCATCGTCTACAAAGCGCTCGATACGAAGCTCGACCGCGAAGTGGCGCTGAAGTTTCTGCCGCATTATTTGACCTCGAACGACACCGAGCGGGCCCGGTTCTTTCAGGAGGCCCGTGCCGCTTCGGCCCTGAACCACCCCAACGTGTGTACCGTCTACGGAATCGAAGAGTACGAAGGACAGCAATTCATCGAGATGGAGTACGTCGACGGCGTAACCCTTCGGAAGAAGGTCTCCGAATCGCCGCTGAGTCTGAGCGAGGCGCTGACGTACGCGATCCAGATCGGGGAAGCGTTGCAGGAGGCGCATGCCAAGGGCATCGTGCATCGCGACGTGAAATCGGAAAACATCATGATCAATTCGAAGAACCAGGTCAAGGTGATGGATTTCGGACTGGCCAAGCTGCGCGGCGCGGTCAGACTTACCCGCTCATCGAGCACGACCGGCACGCTGGCCTATATGGCCCCCGAACAGATTCAGGGCCAGCCGGTGGACGCGAGGGCGGACATATTTTCCTTCGGCGCGGTGTTGTACGAAATGCTGACGGGCCATACGCCGTTCCGGGGGGAGCACGACGCCGCGATGATGTACTCCATTGTCAATGAAGAGCCTCAATCCATCCAGAAGTACCGCAGCGACCTATCCTCGGAGCTGCTCCACATTCTGAATCGGGCGTTGGAAAAAGACCCCGAAGAGCGGTATCAGACGGTCAAGGACATGACGATCGATATCCGGAGGATGAGAAAAGAATCGACGCGGGTCGTGCGGCCGGACGGACCGGAGCGATCAGAAAAGACGGGACGTTCAACGATGTCTCCGCCCATCGTGACCGACCGCGGTCTCATGAAATACGCCGTCGCTGTCGTCATCGTACTGCTGGTCGTTCTGGGCGTCGTGTTTCGAGATGCACTCCTTCCGTCCAGCACGGGCAAGGCGGGCCAGAAACGAATCGTCGTGCTTCCGTTCGAGAACCTGGGCCCCGACGACAAGGACTACTTCGTGGACGGCATGACCGATGAAGTGACCAGCCGGCTTTCCGGTTTGTCCGGGCTCAGCGTGATCGCGCGCTCCAGCGCCTCGCAGTACAGGCAGACGTCCAAGTCGTTCCAGCAGATCGGAGAGGAACTCAACGTTCAATATATCCTGCAGGGGACGGTACGCTGGGAGTCGATAGCCGGCGAGACCCATGTGCGCGTGAATCCGTCGCTGATCAGGGTCGAGGACGGCACGCAAGCGTGGTCGCAGTCGATGGAGTCCGTGCTGTCCAGCGCGTTCAAACTGCAGTCGGACATTGCCGGCCGCGTGGCGTCGGCTCTCGACGTGGCGCTTCTCCAGTCCGAAGAAGAGGCGCTGGCAACTTCCCTGACGAATAATGCGGAAGCGTATGACTATTATCTCAAGGCCACTCAATACGCCGAGCGCAGCAATGCAATCGCCGATCTCGAGATCGCCATCCAGCTCCTCGATCGAGCCGTCCAGATCGATCCGTCTTTCGCCGCCGCGTATGCCAAGCTGTCGTATGTGCACTCCAACATGTACTGGTTCTTCTACGATCGATCGGAGCGGCGGGTGGAACAATCGCGCATAGCCGCGGAAAAGGCGGTGGAACTGGCGCCACACCTGTCGGAAGTGCGCGAAGCCATGGGATGGTATTATTATCATGGAAGACTGGATTACACGAATGCCCTCGAGCAGTTTTCCCTTGCCCTCAAGTATCGCCCGAGCAATTCGGCCGTGCATTACGGTATCGCTGCCGTCCGGCGCCGGCAGGGGGACATGCGAGGAGCCGTTGAGTCGTTCAGGCAATCGATCGCCGGCAATCCCCGTGTGGCGAGATCGTACGTCAGCTGGGCGAGACCCTGACCCTGATGCGGGAGTACGAAGAAGCCAACCGGTACTACGACCGTGCGCTGCAACTCTCGCCCGATGTCAAAGATGCCTATCTGGAGAAGGCCAAGAACCTGCTGCTGTGGAAGGGGAATACGCAGGAGGCGCGGCGCATTCTCGACGAGGGTCGGCGCCTTGGAAAGGCCGGTATCGAAGGAGAGGGCCTGAACGCGTCCAGCTACTACGTCGAAGTGCTGGACGGACGGTTCGACGCGGCCGACCAATTCCTCAACCGGATGAAGTCGCCCGAGGGACTCAGCGACCAGTTCCAGTACTATCCGACCGTCCTTCTGCGTGCGGAGCTGGAATCGCGGCGAGGCAATCGGACTCGTGCCGCTGCGTATTACGACAGCGCACGGACGTATCTCGAAGAAAGGCAGAAGATTAATCCCCAGGATGAGCGTTTGTACAGTTCCCTGGGACTGGCGTACGCCGGCCTCGGACGAAAGGACGACGCCGTACGGTCGGGCCTGCGGGGAGTGGAATTGCTCTCCGTCGAGAAAGAGGCATGGCGCGGGTCGTATCGATTGCTGGACCTTGCGAAAATCTATGTCATGGTCGCCGATCGCGAGAAGGCCATCGACGTATTGGAGAAATTGCTCGGCATCCCTTCCGACGTGTCCGCCGTGTGGCTCAAGATCGATCCGTTCTGGATCCCCCTGCGCGATCACGAGAGGTTTCAGAAATTGATCGGTGGTGCATGACGGAAGGAGCGCCGGCAAGATGAAGTCCGCCTGTTTGAGAAAGAGGGATCGCCCCGTGATTGAAGCAGCTATGTCCAACGTCCTCGAAAAGCTCAGCGCAATCGAGAGGTGTCGACGATGATCGGACAAACGGTATCGCATTACAGGATTCTCGAGAAGCTGGGCGAAGGCGGCATGGGCGTGGTCTACAAAGCCCAGGACACCAAACTCGACAGGTTCGTGGCGCTGAAGTTCCTGCCGTCGCGGCTGAACGACTCCGACCAGGACAAGGCCCGCTTCGTGCAGGAAGCACAGGCCGCCTCGGCGCTCAACCACCCGAACGTGTGCACGATCCACGACATCCAGGAGCACGACGGGCAGATGTTCATCGTGATGGAGTACGTGAACGGACTTACCCTGCGCGAACGGAAAGAGAAACTGTCGATAAAACAGGCGATCGACATCGGGATCCAGATCGCCGAGGGGTTGGCGGCGGCGCACGAGAAGGGGATCGTGCACCGGGATATCAAGCCGGAGAACATCATGGTGCGCAAGGACGGGATCGTGCAGATCATGGACTTCGGGTTGGCGAAGCTTCGGGGGGTATCGCGGATCACGAAGGAGGGCAGTACGGTGGGCACGGCGGGGTACATGTCGCCGGAGCAGGTACAGGGACAGGACGCGGACCACCGATCGGACATCTTTTCCCTCGGCGCGCTACTCTACGAAATGATCGCCGGCCAGTTGCCGTTCAAGGGGGTGCACGAGACGGCACTGATGTATGAGATCGTCAACGTGGATCCGGAACCGATGGCCTCGATCAAGCCGGAGATCGATCCGGGCCTGGATGCGATCGTGCT
>JBBIJR010000015.1:0-53372 GCA_037445875.1 Bacteroidota bacterium
AGTCCATCGGAGGAAGGTTACGGAGCTTGATGATGCTCGAATACTTGACGCTCTTTGTCTGGTCCGAAGTCACCACGGAGTTCCCATCACCCACCACGGTCCTTGTGGCCTTTCTACTCCACGCTTTGTCCTGGGCGTGCCCCCAGCCGGACATTAGAAGCAGAAAGGACAGGACCACCGGTAAACCAATCGTACGATTGCTCATACAGGCTCTCCTCATGATGATAGTTAGTGTTGCAGCAGTGTGTTGCAAGAAAGCGAAAGAAACATTACTTAATTCCATTATCTGCCATTCTCAAACGAGATTTGTTGGGCTACTCCTATAATAGAACGATCATTGCAGTCACACACGAGAAAAGAAGGCGAGAACTACGCCCCCAATGTAGCTGAATTCGTCCCTTTGTCAAGAAGTTTTTTGGAAGCGAGAGGTCGCTACTTGCATCTTACCGTCAAGTACGCTAACATGCTGTCCACACACAATTTCACACCCGGCGGATGATCATCGCCGGAGCGGTGAGTTCGGCTGATCGGACCGTCGCTCTCATTCACCATTACCCTGCCGACATCGCAGCCACGCCCATGCAGGTTATCTGGTTCAGCGAAATCAAGTGGACGTACGTCAAGAACCGCCATCATCAACTGATCGCTCGTTTTCCGCCGGACTGGCGCGTCTTGTTCATCGAAACCTACGTCGTGGGCAAACCGAACCGGTTCCGGGCCCGCCGCGATGGAAGGGTTACCTACCTGACGGTCCCGTTCTTGAAGGGCACGCCGCACCGTCTTATCAACCGCCTGCAGGAGTCCGCCGTTTTCCGGATTCTGTTCACTCGAATCGCCCTGTGGTGGGTTCGTATGGCCTGTCGCTTCACCGGCTTCACCGATCCCAATCGCGTGTTCATCTGCTCCAATATCTACTTTGCAGACATCCTGGAAAAACTAAAACGCCGGACCCTGATCTACGACTGCAACGATTATCCCATGGGATTTCCGGGCGCGCTCTCGGTGGCGGAACGTTACTTCAAGAAGATGGTCCAGTCCGCGGATGCGGTCGCATGCGTGTCTGAGCGATTACTCCAGGATGTACGCGTCCATCGTTCTTCGGGGTGTCACGTGGTAGGAAACGGCGTGGACTATGAACTGTTCAGCTCCGCCGGCGTGCGGGAGGAACCGGAGGACGTACGGACCCTGCGGCGACCGATCCTGCTCTATTGCGGTGCTATTTCCGAGTGGTTCGATATCGATCTGGTGATGCGAATTGCACGGACATTCGAGGGGAGTTCCTTGGTCGTTGTCGGGCCTATCCTGACGTCGGCCGTGCGATCGCGCCTGTCCGAAGCAGACCGGTGCGGGAATATCTTCTTTCTCGGCGCCCGGGATCATCGCGATTTGCCGGCGTACATCCGGCAGAGCGCCGTGTGCCTGATCCCGTTCGTGCGCACACCGCTGATCGAGCGTTTCAACCCCAACAAGTTGTACGAGTATCTTGCCGCAGGGCGGCCGGTGGTGACCCTTGACTACACCGATGAGATCAAGGCCCTGGCCGGGGCCGTCCACGTAGCGCGGGACGCAGACGAATTTATGGCGAGAATAGCCGAGGCCCTGGAGCGGCCGCCGGACGAACACATTCTCAAAGAAGCTGCAAGGCCGCACCGCTGGGAGGAAAAGGCCCGGCTCATGATCGAGTTATTCAAATTGGATCGCAATAGCCTTTGAATCTACAGTGAAATCGATTAGATTGGCACGGAACGTCCGGCCTCACGGCTCGCCGAAGGAACTCGCTGCCTCGAGGACTCTTCGATCCGTGAAATGGGCTGTTGGCCCGGCGTCCGAGCTCCTCCTATCGTGTTGTTTTGAGATCGGAATTTGGTACATTGGGCGTTGTGGAAACTGACAACCAAGCCTGAGGAAGCTTTGTGGAAGAGGAACTCCTGAGGGTACGGCGGGAAAAACTGACCCGGCTGCGTGAACTCGGCATCGAGCCGTACCCCTATCGCTATCGTCGCAGCCATACGTCCAAGGAGTTGATCGAGCAGTTTGAGACGCTGGGCGTCAAGGACGACTCTCATCTGGACAGTTCGGCGATCTCGCGCGTACGCGTGTGCGGCCGCATCGTCTCCCAGAGAAGCAAGGGCAAGACGGCGTTTGCGCACATTACGGATCCGGAAGGCCGCATTCAAATCTATGCCCGCAAAGACGTACTGGGCGAAACGGCCTACGAGGCGTTTGCGAAACTCTATGATATGGGTGACGTGATCGGGGTGACCGGCGTCCTGTTCAAGACCCATACGGGCGAGGTCACGGTCAAGGCGGAGGAAGTCGCCCTTCTGTGCAAGAGCCTGCGCTATATCCCGCTGGGCAAGGAAAAGGTTCTACAGGACGGCTCGGTCCGGCGATTCAGCAGCGCCGAGGACAAGGAATTCCGGTACCGGCAGCGGTACGCCGACCTGATCCTCCATCCCGAGGTCCGGGAAGTATTCGTCAAACGCGCACGCATTATTGCGTCGATCCGGACGTTCCTCGACCGCCGCGGGTACCTCGAAGTGGAGACGCCGGTCCTGCAGCCGCTGTACGGCGGTGCATCGGCCCGCCCGTTCACCACCAACCACCATGCGCTCGACATGAAGTTGTACCTGCGCATCGCGCTCGAGTTATACCTGAAGCGGCTGATCGTGGGCGGATACGAAAAGGTGTATGAGTTGTCCAAGATCTTCCGAAACGAGGGCATGGACCGGTTCCACAATCCTGAGTTTACGATGCTGGAGTTCTACGAGGCGTATTCCGATTTTCACGACCTGATGACCCTGACAGAGGACATGCTTTCGTTCGTCTGCCGTGAAGTTCACGGTACCCTTCTAATCGAATCCATGGGTCACACGTTGGATTTCACGCCTCCGTACGAACGCCTCAGCATGTTCGACGCCATTCGGAAGCACACCGGGGTCGACGTGTCGGAGATGCAAGAGGCTCCGCTGCGAGCGCTCTGCGGCAATCTCGAAATTGCCGTGGAACCTTCGTGGGACCGCGGAAAGCTGATCGACGAGATTTTCGGAAAGAAAGTACAGGACCATCTGATCCAGCCGGTCTTCATTCTCGAGCATCCGATCGAAATTTCTCCTCTGGCGAAGCGGCACCGCACGAAACCGGGGGTCGTCGAGCGCTTCGAACTCTTCGTGCTCGGCAGCGAGGTGGCGAACACGTTCAGCGAACTGAACGATCCGCTGGACCAGCGTCAGCGTTTCGAGGCGCAGATGGGATTGCGGGCGCGCGGCGACGAGGAGGCCCAGATGCTGGACGAGGATTTTCTGCGCGCCATCGAATACGGCATGCCTCCCACGGCCGGCGAGGGCATCGGCATCGACCGCCTCGTGATGATCCTGACGGGCCAGGAATCGATCCGGGATGTGCTTTTTTTCCCAACCATGAGACCGGAGTAGAGGAACCATGGGATTGCTGCGTAGATTCGTCATCGCCGTATCCGAGTTCCTCCTGCTGGATAAGTTCGGCCGCAACGTGCTGAACTTCTTTGTCGGCATGGGCGAATCGTCGATGATCCTCTATTCCACGGCCAAGAACGTGCGCTACGTTCACAAGGACCGCCGTTTGATCCTGGAACAGATGGTGATCGTGGGCATAAATTCCATTCCGCTGGTCGTGATCACATCGATCTTTACCGGCATGGTGTCGGCCGTTCAGGCCGGCTACCAGCTGGAGGACTTTGGCTCACCGACTCAGTTCCTTGGTTCCTCGACGACCCGTGCCATCACGATCGAACTCGGTCCGGTGCTCACGGGGCTGGTGATTGCCGGCCGGTTCGGCGCTTCGATTGCGGCCGAGATCGGGACGATGCGCGTTACCGAGCAGATCGATGCGCTGGAGACGATGGCCATCGATCCCATCCGGTATCTGGCCACGCCGCGGATCTTCGCGGGCATCGTGATGATGCCCTTATTGACCATTTTTGCGGACGCCATCGCGATATCCGGTTCCATGTTCATCGGCTATACGACGATGGATGTGGCTCCGCAGGCGTTTCTGGCGAGCGTGCAGCGATTCATGGTGCTGCGCGACCTTGTCTCGGGCTTGTTGAAGGCCCTGCTCTTTGGAGCTTCCACGGCGCTGATCGGGTGCTATGTCGGATTTTCCACCGAAGGAGGGGCGGAGGGCGTCGGAGTAGCCACGATCAAGGCGTTCGTCCTTTCCTCGGCCGCCATCCTCGTCAACGACTACATCGTGGCCGCGGTCCTGCTTACGTAGGCATTCCATGATCGAGATCATCGACCTGCACAAGAATTTCCGGAACAACAAGAAGGTCCTCGACGGCGTCAACCTGATCATCGAGCCGGGCAAGACGACCACCATCGTGGGCCGCAGCGGATGCGGCAAAAGCGTCTTGCTGAAGCACATCGTGGCGCTGCTGCGTCCGGACCGGGGAAAGGTCCTCATCGAGGGGGAAAATATCAGCGAGATGACCTCGCAGGGACTGTTCGAAACGCGAAAGAAAATGGGACTCGTGTTCCAGAACGGCGCGCTGTTCGATTCGTTGACCGTTGAGGAGAACATCGGCCTGGGGCTGCGGGAGCATACGACCATGTCGGACGAGGAGATTTCATCCAAGGTCTCGCGCCTCCTGGACATGGTCGGCCTGCCGAACATCGAAAAGTACAAAACGTCGGAACTATCCGGAGGCATGCGCAAGCGCGTCAGTCTGGCCCGCGCGCTCGCCATGGACCCCGAGTACGTCCTGTACGACGAACCCACGACCGGCCTCGATCCCATCATGTCCGCCATCATCGACGAGTTGATCGTCCGTCTCGCCACCGAGCTCAAGATCACCTCAATCGTCGTCACCCACGACATGAAGAGCGTCTACAAGATCTCGGACCGGGTGGCAATGCTCCATTACGGCAAGGTCCAATTCTACGGCACAGCCGAAGAACTCCGGCATACGAACGATCCCGTGGTCCGCCAGTTCATCGAAGGCAACGTGGACGGGCCCATCAAACCCATTCACAAGGACGGCCGTTGAGGATTACCGCCCGTTCGTGGTCCCTGCCTCTCCGCCGGTGACGTTTTTTCCGCTGTTGGTGACATACCACTGGGAATAGACGATCGGTGTTCGTTTCTTGTCGAAAACGAAGGGAACGAGCATGTCGACCGTTTCAACTCTGCCCGAACACGCTGCCCAGCGCCTGCACGAACTCGATTGGCTGCGGGTTATGGCCATCATCCTTCTCCTGTACTTCCACGTGGGCATGATATTCGTCGGATGGCCCTGGCACATCAAGAACGCTGAAACCTCCGGTGTCTTCGAACTCGTGATGGCATGGCTCCACCAATGGCGCATGCCGTTGCTGCTGTTCATAAGCGGAGCGGGCACCCGTCTGGCACTCGGCCACCGCACACCGAGGGAGTACATCAAGGAAAGGCACCGGCGGCTCCTGGTGCCGCTGATCTTTGGCATGTTCGTGGTTGTGCCGCCGCAGATTTACTTCGAGCGGATTGATGGGTTCGGCTCGTATCTCGATTTCTACCCGACGGTGTTCCGGTTCGTCCCCTATCCTCTGGGCGGAAGCCTCAGCTGGCACCATTTGTGGTTCGTTCTGTACCTTCTGCTGTATTCGGTACTGGCCCTGCCCTTTTTTCTCTATCTGCGGAGTCCTCGCTCCGCGAATCTGTATCGCTGGGCCTCGTCCCGGCTGACTCGCCGGGGAGCCCTGCTTGGGCTCTTTTTTCCTCTGTTTGCGGTCCTCGCCGTACTCGGGCCTTTTTTCCCGGAGGAAACGCACGCCCTGGTCGACGATTGGGCATTTTTTCTGTTTTACTTTTTGTTCTTTGTTTTCGGATATTTCCTGAGCAGCGACGACCGCCTGTGGTCGACGATTCGTACTCAGCGGCGTCTGTGGCTTGGGTCTGCGGCGACCGGCACCGTGGTGTTCTACGCGGTATATCTGATCCCGTACTCCCTGCCGGTGCGATACGATTTTCCATGGGCCCTGGTCAAATGCACCACGGCATGGTTCTGGATACTCGCCGTAATCGGTTACGGACAGGAGCACCTTCGATTCACCAACCGTTTTTTGCACTACGCCAATGAAGCGATCTATCCTTTCTATATTCTTCATCAAACGGTCATCGTGGCAATCGGCTACTATGTCATCCCGCGGCAGGAGAGCATCCCCGTGAAATTCGTGATCATCAGTTCGCTCTCTCTGGTTGCCACCGTCTTGCTGTACGAGGGAATCCGGAGATGGCACGTCTCGCGTTTATTGTTCGGGATGAAACCGGCCGGAACACGAACGTCCGTAGAACCCGTCGTTCCCGGACGGGTGCAGCGTCCGGTCCCGAGGAAGGACCTCACCTGAACCCCATCCTGAAATCGGTGCTGGTCTTCATCGGATTCACGGCCATCGGCCTGTTAAACGTGGGCATTCGCGTGACGAACGACCTGGCCTCGGGGGACCCCGTAATGTTGTTCAATGTCGTGGTCGAGGAATTGTCCGGCGTTTACACGTTTATGCTGTTGCTGCCGTTTCCGTTGTGGTTCATGGCGAAGATTCCGCTGACGCGAGGTAATTGGTACTATGCGCTTCCTGCCCACGTCGGCGTCACGCTCGTTTTCGGTTTCAGCCATACGACGTTGATGGGGTTGAGCCGCAGTATCTTGTTTCATGTGCTCGACATGGGACCGTACTACTACGGCAACATGGATTACCGCTACCTCATGGAGTACCAGAAGCAGTTCATCGCCTACTGGCTCGTGTACGGTCTGGTAGCCTGGAGGGCGTACGATCGGAGAATGCGGGAACGTGAGCGGCGGACGGCCGAACTGGAGGTGCGGGCGGCCCAGCTGGACTCGCGGCTGGCCGAGTCCCGTCTGCAATCGCTTCGCACGCAGGTACACCCGCATTTTCTGTTCAACACATTGAACATGATCTCGTCCGTGATGTATGAGGACCCCCGCACCGCCGACACGATGATTACGCATCTCAGTGCCCTGTTGCGGAGCAGTCTGGAACTGGACGAGCGGAACCGGATCACTCTGGCCGAAGAAACGGCAGTGGCGGACCAGTACGTTGCCATCATGCGGGCACGGTTCGGAGACACCCTTCAAGTTCAGACCCGGATCGACCCTTTGTGCCGGACGGCACTTGTACCGCCGATGATCCTCCAGCCGCTGATCGAAAACTCCATCAAACATTTTAGTTCAGGGGAAGGCATCCGGACGATGAACATCCTCATTACGGCCCGCTGCGAAAACCGACACCTGATCCTGTCCGTGGAGGACAACGGACCCGGCCTGAGCGCATCTCTGGAGGACCACTTTCGAAAGGGCACCGGACTGTCCAATATCGCCGCTCGCCTCGATCACGGGTATGGGGAGGACCATCGTTTCGAAGCTTTCAACCGACCGCAGGGCGGACTGACCGTAGAGGTGCGCGTCCCGTACGAATGTGCCGGTGACGAATCCCGAACGGAAAAGACACATGACGATCCGCAGCATCATCGTTGACGACGAGCCCCCTGCCCGCAAGAAGGTCCGTCACTTCCTGCGCGACGACCCGCGCTTTGAAGTCGTCGGCGAGGCCGGCGACGGTTTGGAGGGAGCGGAACTGATCGCGCACACCGAACCGGATCTGGTCTTTCTCGATATCCAGATGCCGCGCATGGACGGGTTCGAGATGTTGAGGGGCCTCGAAGCGGCCCACATCCCCCACGTAGTGTTCACGACCGCGTACGATCAGTACGCGATCCGAGCGTTCGAAGTCCACGCACTGGACTATCTCTTGAAACCGTTCGACGCCGACCGTTTTCGGGATTCGCTGGAGCGCGCCGCACGCGAAATCCTGCAGAAGAAGAACTTCCGGAAAAACTTGCAGGCCCTGCTGGCCGAAGCCGGACGATCGCCCTTCACCCGCAGACTCGTGCTGAAATCTGGAGGCAGGATTACGTTCCTGCGCACGGACGAAATCGCGTGGATCGAAGCGGCCGGAAAATACGTGCACCTGCACGCAGGAAAAGCCTCCTACCTCTACCGGGACTCCATGAGCGGGATGGAAGGCCGTCTGGACCCTGACCGGTTCTTCCGTGTCCACCGCTCCGCGATCGTCCACGTGGAGTTCGTGCACGAACTCCAACCGTGGTCCAAGGGAGATTACATCATTCTTCTGAAGAACGGGACGCGGGTACCGCTGGGGCGGGCGTATCGCGACCGGTTTCTGCGGTCCCTCCAGCGTTCTTAGCCCCGGTCCCGTCGTGGTGATGCACCATGTCCCTTGCGAACGCAACGATCCGCTCCCTCAACTCCTCCGGCGACACGATCTCCGCGTTGCGACCGAAGGACAGCAGCCAGGGCGCAAGATGGTCCAGCGTGGGAACCAGAAACGTCATGATCACGCCGTCGGGTGTTTCCTTCTCCTCTGCGACACCGAAATAGACACGGTCACGGATGTATCGCAAAGCGGGTTTGCGAAAGAGTACTTTGACCTCTCGCGGGTTCTTGATTTCCATAAACCTCTCGACGAAGCGCTGGAGCGAGAAATCATGGTGTTCGGAAAACCGCTCGTCGAGCACCTGTAAGGCCTTGATGCGGTCCGTTCGAAAGTCGCGGTAATCGCGCCGCAGCCGGCAGTATCCGATCAGATGCCACCGGTCCGCATAATAGAGGGTACCCAGCGGCTCCACCTGGCGCCGCGTGACGTCCTGGCGATGACCGGAGAAATATTCGAGATGGATCACCTGCCGGTGGACCGCGGCGTCCTGCAGGGTCCGCAATACGTCGTCCCTGAAACCCTCCACGGCACGCTTGGGACCCGCTAAGATCGTGGTGGAACCCTGGAGCTGTTGCAGATACTCCCGCCTGTCCTGGGGCAACACGGATTGGATCTTCATCAGGGCCGAATCGACGTGCCGGCTGATCGAGAAATCCGTGAAGCTCCGGGCCAGTTCCGCGCCCAGATAGAGCGAACCGGCTTCGTCGGCGGTAAACATGATGGGCGGAAGGTGATATCCTTCGACGAGACTGTAGCCCTCGCCCGGTTCCGCGGCGATAGGTACACCGGCTTCGTTGAGCGCTTTCATGTCCCGGTATACGGTGCGCAGCGCGATGTCGAAACGTTGGGCGATGTCTTTGGCTCGAACGGTCTTGCGGCTGTGCAGAAGAAGAACAATGGCTATCAGTCGATCCGTGCGATTCATGTACTGCTCCCGTGCGTTGTGCTCCAAGATAGCTGGGCGTCTGCCGGAAGTCAATTCTCTGTTTGGAAAATACGGAAGAAGTTGTATTTTCGCCTCTGATGAAGGGAGGCTTCCAGAGCGTCATCGGTCATCGTGGGAGTGGAACAGGGATCCATCCCCTGGGAGGGCCGGAGAACAGCCTCGCATCGATCGGATGGGCATTCGAGCACGGGGCGGACGAGGTCGAAGTCGACGTTGCCCGAACGCTGGACGGTGAATTCGTACTGTTTCATGACGAGAGCATCCGTCCGCGATACGGGCGAACGCTGCGCGTGGGCGGCCTCACGCTCGCCGAACTCCGCGAACATCGTCCGGATGTGGCACGGTTCGTTGACATGGCCCGCGCT
Source organism: Bacteroidota bacterium (assembly GCA_037445875.1). Lineage (GTDB taxonomy): Bacteria > CLD3 > CLD3 > SB21 > SB21 > JBBIJR01. The sequence continues at coordinate 9,582 of JBBIJR010000015.1, forward strand.
TATCCGGGGCGCCGATTCGTGATAGAGCTGAAATCGTATACTTCTCTGGAACCGGTCATCGACGGGATTGCCGGATGGATACGCGGCATGGGTCCGGACAATTTCCGGTTTCTGTCCTTCTCCCTGACCGCACTCCTATTGGTCCGGAAGTCGATACCCGGCTGTCGGACGGGTTACATTGCGACGTGCGTAGAAGAACGGTGGGAGCCCTTCGTTCGTTCGTATCATCTGCGGCGATGTCTGGACCACGGCATTGACGAGATCAGCGGTCACTGGTGGACATTTGGCGGAAGGATGGCTACAGAAGCGTCCCGCGCGGGGCTGGAAATCGGGATGGGTCTGATCGACGGACCACGGGCAATGAAGAAATGCATGCGAACCGGCGCAGGCCGCCTGTACACCAACCGCCCGGACTGGCTCTCACGACAATTGAAACACATCCACTAACCTAATACTCAGGAAACCCGTGGCCAAGCTGATGCGGACCATCCTCATCCTGTCGCTGCTCCCCTCAGTACTCCGATCGCAGGAGGCCGGAGACATCGTTCCCCTCTCTTTCATCCACTGGAACGATTTCCATGCCGCCAATGTCCCGTACGAGATCAAGCCCTCCGCCCAGGACACGTTCAAACCTTATCGGGTCGGCGGCTCGGCCGTACTGAAGGCGTACGTCGATTCGCTGCGGACGGTTCTTCCGAATCCGCTGGCGGTGTACGGCGGCGACGACTTCCAGGGAAGTCCGATCTCCGGCCTCACGCGCGGCCGGTCGCAGATCGATCTGCTCGGCATGATTCGTCCGGACATCCTGACGGTGGGCAATCACGAATTCGACTATTCAGATTCGGTCCTGGAAAAACACCTCTCGGCATCGTCGCTGGATTTCATCTGCTCCAACGTCTACAGCCGCGCCACCGATACCACGCTGGTCCGGCCGTTCGTTGTCCGCAGCGTCGGCGGGCTCCGGGTCGCTTTCATCGGCGGCATGACCAACGAATTGTATCGCGTATCCTTCGTCGGCAATCTGACACGTATCCGGCTGAAACCGATCAACGAAGCGATCCGGAGTAATCTCGAATTCATCCGCCGCCGCCACGGTCCGATCGATCTGTTCGTAGCCGTTACCCACAACGGGTTGGATCGCGACTCGTTGCTGGCGGTTGACGTGCCCGAACTGGACGTGATTATTGGCGGACACAGCCATACCGTGATGCGGAGAGCTTCGAAGGTCGGAAAGACACTTATCGTACAGGCCGGCTCACGGGGCCGCTACGTCGGCCAGCTGGAACTGATGTACTCTGTCCGCAGCAAACGGATCGCATCGTACTCCTATCGCTTGATCGAAACGCGCGTCGATCGCATTCGGCCCGATTCGCTGGTGGCGGCAACCGTCGACAGCCTCGAAGCAATGGTGGGCCGCTCGCTCAACGACGTCATCGGTGAGCTCCATGTCGACTGGAAGATCCCCTGGCGCAAGGAGTCCAATCTGGGCAGCTGGGAAGCCGATGTGTTCCGGGAATTCGCAGGGACCGACATAGGCCTGATGAATACGGGCGGTCTTCGAAAAGAGCTTCAGGCCGGCCCCATCAGACTCCGGGACGTGTGGGAGATGAATCCCTTTGGCAACTCGCTCGTGACGCTTTCCGTCTCCGGGTCCGAGGTGGTGGATATGCTGACGCATTCCCTCAACCACGCTGAGTCCCTGACGCAGATCGGGGGCATCCGGTACGAGGCCCGCAGAGACAGCGGCCGGTACCGCATCGTCCGATGCACCGTGGGCGGCAAGGAGATCGATCCGGGCCGAACGTACACGGTGGTGATGAACAACTACATGGCCAGCCATCTGCGTGATTTCTTCGGATTGGATCCCGAACGGCATCCGATAGAGGAATTGGGGGTACTGGACCGGGACGTCCTGATCGACACGATCCGGAAGCAGCGCGTCGTCGGGCAGCCGGCGGATCAGCGGATCAAGTTTCTCGATTGAGAGAACATCGAGGGTCGCCGCACGGACCGGCGTGTCAGTTGCGCCATTCGATGCCCGCGCTCACGTTGACGCCCGAGAATTCCGAGTCCAGACCATACAACTCGTAGCGTAAGTATCCGACCTTTAGGAACCATTCCAGGCTTTTCTGTTCCTCCAGACTGAGCTTGGCGTAAATGCGGTTTTCGTTGTTGGTGGAATAGAACGCGAGATCGCCGCGGCGGTCGATTTCGCGGAACGTGTAATCCGCATACACGAAGCAAGCCAACCGGTTTCCGAGCGACCGCCCCCATATTCCGGAAAAATGGTGTTCATTGTCGTTCGTACCGAACGCGTCAGCATCGCGCACGACCAGCCGGTACGTGAGGTTGGCAAACAGGTCGCCGTTGTACTCGACGGTCGCTTCCGGACCGATGCCCCATCCGCGCCGTCGACTAGGGCTGTACGTGTCTGGCCGCTTTACTTCGTAGTACTCCGTGTAACAGCCGGTCGAAACGGTCAGTTTATCCGAGTAGAACACCAGCCGCACGGCCCCGTTCGGAGCCTGAAGCCGATGGTCCGTATCACCCGTTATGTTGCGTTGAAAGTATCCCAGGGAAACATCGACGGAGTAACGGGGCCGAAAATGGAAAGCTGCCGTGTATTGGACGCGCGTCGCATCCGTGAACTGATCGTTCGCACCTCCGTAGTAAAACTGATAGTGCTGGCTCAACTCGGCGGCAGAATGGATCTTGTTCCAGCGCCAGCGGTACTGGGCCTGGCCCGACATGTTGAGAATAGCGGTGGATTTCTGGTAGTTGTAGAACTCGGGCCTCAACCGAAACTGGAGCTGCCAGCGTTCCTTGACCTGGCTCTCCCGGTAACGCATAACAAGGCTGGCCTGCCCGAACCAGTGTTGACGGTTCTGGTCAAGCGTACCGTACGTATGGAAATAACCGAACTCCGGGCTCCACCTCACGTCCAGGTCTCCGGCGGCCCGGCCCTCCTGCGTGAGCATCGTCAGGCACATCAAGAGCACATGGGTGCGGAATCTGAACGCGGACCCGCTACCGTAGTTTTTCACGAATCACCGTTGCGTAGTTCGTGAGCTGCCTTTCGGCTTCTTTCAACAGTTCCAGGTACTCTTCGATTGTCAGCACCGCGGTCTCCTTGTCGGGGGCCACGGCGACGCGATCCAGCAGTGGATTCCGGGCGCTGATCTGATAGAGCAGATCGACGATGGACCGTCCCTGGAGGCGCATGGCCGTCAGTCCTGGGCCTTCTACTCCCCCCGTGGAAGACAGAGCATATAGCGGAGAAAAAAACAGTTCTTCCCGCACATCGTCCATGAACCGACTGAGTCTTCTCCGGAAACGGACCAACTCTTCGTATTCCGCTCGGGAAGTGCGAACGGCCTCGACACGATCCTCCACCTCCTTCAACGCCCTGCGAAGATAATCAACCACAATGGCTTTTTCCATCGAATCCGTGATGCTGGCCGGGGCCAGCGCGTGCACCTTCTGCGGCTCGTAGGACAGTCGCTTGATGCCGGGCAGGAGGTACAGCCGTTTTTCCTTTACAACCCAGATATGCACATCCACGGCATCGTTCGGAATCGACTGGCCGACCGCTTTGACCCGAATCAGAGAGTCCAGAAGGTCTTCGTACATCCGGTCAAGTTTGGCGGTCGCGGCCTCGACCTGCCGTTCATGCTGCCGGATCCGTTGCTGCTGATGTTTGATCCTCCCGCTCAACTGCAGGGCCTGCGACATCATCGACCGAAGCCGATCCTCGTTGGGCGAGCTCTGGTTCTTCTCCCGTTCGATCTCCCGGGCCGTGGCATCGAGCATCCGCTTGAGGGAATCGTGCACGGTCACTTCATCATCCAGCAGCCTCCGGAGTTCCGCGATCGAGGCCTCCTCCTCCGCGAGATTCTGGGACCACAACTCCGTCGGTGCGGCCAACAGGCAAAGGGGCAACAGAAAGAAATGTGCGAACACTCGCTTCACAGCAGTCCCAATCGTTCCATTTTTGAGTACAACGTGCTCGTCTTGATGCCGAGGGCCCGGGCGGCCTGGTTCTTCACACCGTCGGCCGCCTTCAACGCCTCCAGGATGAGCGTTCGCTCAAAAGCGCTCACGGCGTCTTCCAGCGGCAGATGATCGCTCGACAGGACTGTCGGGCGCGACGGCTCCGCAAGATGACGGGCGATCAGCTGCGTGGAAATCGCAGGACCCGGCGATATCACGTGCAGCCGTTCCATGAGATTCTCGAGTTCGCGAATATTGCCGGGCCAGGTATACTTTTGAAGCAGATCAAGTCCTTCCGGAGAGATGGTCTTGGGGGGCATGTTCTTGCGAACCGCCAGTTTTCTCAAAAAGTGCTCGACCAGGGCCGGGATGTCCTCTTTGCGTTCGCGAAGCGACGGCAACTTGATGGGAATGATCCGCAGGCGGTAGTACAGGTCGTCACGGAATCTCTGTTCCATGACCAGTTTGGAAAGATCCCGATGCGTGGCCGCGATGACGCGGACGTCCGTGCTCAGGGTTTCTTCGCCGCCGACGCGTTCGAACTCCTTTTCCTGAAGCACCCGCAGCAGCTTGACCTGCATTGAGCCGGAAATGTCCCCCACCTCGTCCAGGAACAGGCTCCCGCCGTCCGCCAATTCGAAGCGCCCTTTACGCTGGCGAATGGCGCCCGTAAAAGCTCCCTTCTCGTGCCCAAAAAGCTCGCTTTCGAGCAGATTGTCGTTGAGGGCACCGCAGTTAACCCGGACAAACGGACGTGCGGCCCGGAGGCTCATTCGGTGAATGGCCCGCGCCACCAGTTCCTTGCCGGTGCCGCTCTCCCCTTCGATCAGGATCGTCGTATCTTCTCCGGCCACCTGCTCGATCAACTCGAAGATCCGGCGCATGGCCGACGATGACCCCACCATCTCGTCGTACTGCATGGCAATATCGTCCTGCAACATCCGATTCTGCTCCGCAAGATTCGCCAGGGTCTCCTCGCGCTCGATCTTCTCAAAGATTCTCCGCACACGGATGCGCAATTCCTCCGACGAAAAGGGTTTTGTCAGAAAATCCGCCGCGCCCGATTTCATCGATTCCACGGCCGCCTCGACGGTACCGAAAGCCGACACCATCAGCACCTCCGTGCGCGGAGATGCGCTCTTGACCCGGCGCAGGATTTCGAGACCATCGACCGGTTCCATCTTGAGATCGGCGATGACCAGGGGCACTCCTCCGCGGCATCGATCGAGATACGCCAGAGCGTCCCCGCCGTTGTCAAATCCCTTTACGGTGAATCCTTCGCGATACAGGCTTTCCACCATGCCGGTGCGCATGGCCGAGTTGTCTTCTACCACGACGATACGGCGATCCTTTGGCGGCGTGTTCATGGAGTGTCCGTGGCTGCGGGGCGGCCGTCTTGCGTTCGAATAAAGAACGTGCAACCCTTCCCCGGATTATTCTCGCACCAGATTTCTGCGTGGTTCTCCTCGCACAGTTTCTTGCAGATCGCCAGTCCCAGTCCGAAACCTCCCTGACGGGTCGTGAAGAACGGTTCGAACAAGCGGGTGAGGTCGCCGGGCGGTAGACCGCGCCCGTCGTCTGTCACGCGGAGCAATTTCGCGCCGGACTCTGCCGCGAAGGAAACCCGGATGCGGCCGTCGAATTCCATGGCGTCCGCGGCATTTCCGATCAGGTTGATCAGGATCTGGCGAAGATGGTCCGGATCGAAATGAAGCGTCGTCCCGTTTACGTCCGATTCGAGACGTACGCAGCGGCGCTCAAGCGTGGTGCCCAGAATCCCTCGCACTTCTTCCAGCGCATGGTGCAGATCGACTTCCACGGCGCGTGCCGGCAGGGGGCGGCCGTACTGCAGGTAGGCGGTGATCAGCTCCTTGAGCCGGCCGATCTCTCCCAGAATCTGGTCGAGGTACTCCGTGTTGCGGCGTTCACGCACGAAATCCTCCCGCACGAGGCCGGCGAGCAACTCGATGCCGCCCAACGGATTGCGTATCTCGTGGGCCACATGAGCGAGGAGTTGTTCCTTCTCTCGTTGGCGGCGAAGGATGTCGAGGCGCATGCCGTCCATCGCATGGGCCAGGATGGCCAGTTCTCCTTGAATGCGCTTCGGTAACGGCGTGGAGAGGCTCCCCTGTCCCAGTTCGTGGCTGAATTGAACGAGCTTGTCCACCGGCTTTGCGACCGTCTCGCCCACGATCCATCCGCCGATGACCGTCAGCAAGACGCCGCCCGCAACGAGACCCCAGAAAACCATTGAGAGATCTTCAATGCGGGCGAGCCGCCCGGCGCTCTCTTGAACACACAGCCAGTGGTTTTCGTCGAGGCGGAAGAATCCCCACATATACCACCGGCCGTCACGTCCCTTGAAAGCCATGGAGGACGAGGCTTGGCCGGTCGCAATAGCCCTGATTTCGGTTCGATTGATTTCCAACTCGGGTTCCGTCTCACCCGTGAGAATCCGGTTCGTGTCCGATGTAGCCACGATCGACAACCGGTCGTCGCAGATAAACAATGCGGCGACGCCAAGTGCTTCCCGGTCTCGCACAAGACGCTCACGATAATAGCGCACGGCCGCGCTGCCCTGGTCCAACGGGTTCAGAAGGTCCAGATACCGGGCATCCATATCGACAGCCACGGCCCGTCCCACCATGGTGACCTGATCGGCCAACTGATCAAAGTAGATCTCTCGCAGTGCCACGTAACTCAGTTGCGACAGCAGGCCGGATAGCAGCAACGTTATGGAACTGAAAATCAGGATGATCCTCGGCCGGAACGCAAGCCGCATGGCTGGCAACCTCCCATTAGGGCGGAATGTACGCAAATCCGCCTTCAACCGCCAGCCCCGAAGCGAGGACGACCCGGTCTCCAAACCTGCTGCCCGAAGGCGGCCCGCGCAGTCAGCCGGCTCTTGGATCCCCGGTTTCCCTGTCGCCCGCAGGTGATGAACTACAACTCGCATCCGAACCACCCATCCCGATCAAAGGAAAAAGAGGGAAACTTGCGGTTTCCCTCTTTTTTGAAGGAGAGGAGGAGAGAGAGATCACGGTATTGGTTCAATACCTATATAGTGTCCTTTGGCGCGGGCATTGTCGTCCCCAACCCACGCCAGCCAAGCCCGGGCTATCGAGAGGACCCCAAGCCTTCATCGGCCAAGCCGATGAACCTCATTCAGCCGAATCACATGCCCCCACTGATACACCGTGTAGGTGTCAGGCTCCAGCGAACCGCTGAAGATCACTCGCACACCGTCCTCGCAGAATGAGTCGTCGAGGTTCAGGGGCAAGTACGGGATATGGTCATCGGCCAGGATTCCGTAGAATCCACCCTCAAACTCAAGGAACCAAACCGTACCGGTGACGGACTTCGGGTTCGGCAGCTGTACCGTGCTTGTTTCGTCCCCGAACAAACTACAAGCACTCAATCCCAAAACGACGAGCATTACGAAAAAGACCGGGCGCATACCTTCCCTCACGAGCGCTAAGAAACCGGTATTACTTCGATAAAGCGCATACCTCCGCTGGGTCAGAATTGACCCATTGACTGGCTACTCTTGTAACGGCAACATCTATTCCAGCAAATCCGACAATTATAACTCATTATAAAACAGTCTATACGCCAGGCGCGCGGCCATACGGCAGGGAGACATCTTATCGCATGACCGATAGTCCATCGAATTTCCGATAGGCGAACGGTGATGCACGTCACATCACAGAAGTTGTTTTGACTTATATTAAGACTCAGAAGGGAGTTCTTGACTGCCACCGACAATTGTGAGTGACGAGAAGAAAGTGAAGTCTGTCTGCTACCTGTACGAGGTGAGGAACGGCAGACATTACCGCTTAGCCAGAGGAGAGACACTCGGTATCGGTCGTGCGTTCGACAATCACGTTGTAGTGGAGGATGGTTCCGCCTCCAGGCACCATGCCAGCGTACAATTCGACGGAGACCAGATCGTCATCACAGACCTGGGCAGCACAAACGGGACCTTCGTGAACGGTGTGTTGATGAAACCGTCGCACCCCATGCCCGTGACGTATGCAGATGAAATCAGAGTGGGAGACGTGGTTTTCAAAGTGTACGACCAGGAGACGGTGATCATCCGGAATTTTCGAACCAACAAGGTTCCCGGGCGTACGGCCGTGCTCAGCCGAAAGCGGAGCGGGGAGAGCTAGCTATGGAAGAGCGATTGACCTATCTGTACCACGTCCATAGCGGAAGGCCCTATCTGCTCAAGGAAGGTGCGCGACTCACGATCGGCCGGGCTTTCGACAACGACGTGATGGTGGACGACGAATCGGTCTCGCGGCACCATGCGTACCTCACCATCGCCGGCGGACAGATTCGAGTGACCGACCTCGACAGCACCAACGGAACTTTCGTCAACGGACGACGGGTCATTGCCACGTATGCTCTGCCGCTGCGGACCTCGGACGAAATCCAGGTTGGGGAAACGATGTTTCGGATCTACGACGGGGACAAGGTGATCAAAACGAATTTTGAGACCAACCGCATCCCCCTTCGCACGGCGGTGCGATCCTCCTCGAGGGACTGACTACCCTATTCCTTTCCCGAGATACGCCCTGAGTTTTGGGGGCACCGGGCGCCGGATCAAAGCCTGCTTCACGGTCCACTCGTCGCCTGCATCCACCGGTGCGAGCATCGTTGTCTGACCGCTTTCCGCTACGGCGATGGCGGCCCCATCCCGGTACAGTATTCGGTTACCCAGCACCGGCGCCATCTTATCTCCGGGCGTCAACAATCCATGGAGGTTCAACGGATCGTGTACACCCACGGAGACCAGCCGACCGTCCGGCTGTTCTCGGCGGACCGCGCGGAGGCGCGTGACCGCCTCGGGTAGAGCGAATTGCTCACCCCACACACCGTCCACGAATCGGCCGCCTCGGATTTCTCCGCGCGCCTCCCAGGTGCGGAATACCTTCGCCAGGTCGCGCCACGGAACCGGAGCCGCTTCCCGGTCCCAGAGCTTTCGAAACATCACACCGTACCGTCTCAACAGCGTGCGCGCCACCAAATCGGCGGCCGAGTCGACGGCACCGGCGGGGCGGTGAATCAGGGACCATCGGCCGGAAGTTGCAATCTCAAAGGGTGAGGCCCTGTGGCGTTGGGAAGATGGACGGCGCCTGCCAGGAACGAGCAGGGCTCGAAGTCCGACGAAACTGTCCGAGGTCACGTACCCGCCTGCCACCAGTTCACCCAGTGCGTCCTCTACCTGCGACCGCAGTAGTCTTGTCCCGCGAACGAGTTCGTCGAAGAAACAGGCTCCGCGCTCCTGCAGAACCTCCAGCACGTTGGATGCGGGCGTGGTCAGCGCAGACCGTCCGCCGCCTCCATCGAACAACCGAGTCCAGGTCTCCGCGTGGTCTCGCTGCACGAGCATGATGGGTGTGGTACGGATGGGAGCGGCGCTCTTACCGTTTCCGCCGCGACGAAACCGGCCCCAGGTGGTCCGGCCTGAGAGGCACGAAAGGTCGAGCCAGGTATGGTCGTAGTCGGCCACGCGCGCGGGCAGAAGTTCACTCTCCCACGCGGCGGCAGGCGCGTCAAATCCTTCCAGCTGCTGCAACACGACCTCCAGCGCATCCGGTCCTTCCGGACGCTGGCCGGGCTCGATACGGTGCCAGGCGAAGAGGAACCGCATGCAATCGGCGGCGCACACCGGCTCGATGTCCCGCCGAAGCTTTTCGAGTGTGAAGCGATGAATCCGTGCCAGCAAACGCCTCTCACACCATTCCACTCCTTCGACACCCGGCGTGAACCGCCCACGAAACGCGAATCCTTCCGCTTCCAGGGCCGCGAGAGCAGAGCTTATGGCGGTCTCGGAGACATCGAGCTCGACGGCCAATCGGCTCGACCGAACGGGCCCGAGTCCTTCGAGGCGGCCTCTCAGCGTCTCTTCCAGCGCCTGTTCGCGGGACTCCGACGCGTCTCGAAAACGGGCTGGCACGTCGACAGTGCAGGACAGTTGAAACGAATCGTACAGTCTTTCTACCCGCGGCAGCCGCTCCGTGGCGGTCCAGAGTTCTGTGCGGCCTGCCGTCAGTTTGGCCGCACGCCGTTCATTAACGAGATGGTCCAAAAGCCGCTTCCAGTCATGGGTCCCATCTCCCCGCTTAATCTCCTCCGGCGTCAAGTAGCCCAGCGTCATCAGCGCATCGTGGAGTTCGTCGGGCGTTTCGGCCTGCGGCCAGGCCTGCAGCTGGATCGTGCGAATGGCCTCCGGATCGAGGTCCGCCAGGCTCGACGCATCGGTTGCGTCGAGCCATCGTCGGCTGGCCACGGCGCGTGTCCGTCGCTCTTCGATGGGCGCATCGTCGAGGAATGTGTACGGGCGTGAGTTCAATATCTCTTGTGCCAGCGGGGATGATTCGCGTAGATCGCGGGACAGCCACTGCACGTCACCGCGTTCGATGCGTTGCAACAGGGACTCCAGTCCCTCGATGTCCATGGCCTCGGTCAGGCAATCCTGGATCGTCTGGCGCACCAGCGGATGGTCCGGAACCTCGCGATCGCCCGCGATGTTTTCCAGGCACGCCAGCTGGTCAGGGAAGACGACCGCGACGAGGTCCTGGGCGTGCATGCGTTGAATCTGGGCGGGCACCCTCTTGCCGTTCCTGCGACGCAGCACGGCCAGGGCACGCGAGGCGTTCCAACGCCACCGTACTTCGAACATCGGAGCGTCGAGCAGCGCCTGGACGAGGATAGAACGCACTCCTTTCGAACTGAGGTAGCCGAAGACCTCCTCCAACGGGAAACTGTGCGTGCTTCCGAGCGACAGGACGATCGCGTCTTCGCCCGCAGCCGCCTGCAGTTCGAAATTGAACTTGCGGCAAAAACGCTTGCGCAGCGCCAGTCCCCACGCCCGGTTGATCCGGCTGCCGTAAGGCGAGTGAATAACCAGATGCATGTCGCCCGCCTCGTCGAAGAACCGTTCCATGGCGAGGAACTGTTGGGTGGGCAGCACGCTCAGGGCCACTCTTGAGAGCGCCAGGTACGTTACGACCTGATCGGCGGCAGGCGCTCCGAGGCCCACTTCCCGGATCAGCCACTCGACCGCGGGACCCTTCCAGCTTTCATCCGGGCCGCCTTGCATCCGGCGTTCGAGTTCGCTGGGCTCCGGCATCCGGTCCTGAATTTCCGATCGGAGACGTGAAACGGCAAAGGACAATTCATCGCTGCGTCCCGGCGCCTCCCCCAGCCAGAACGGAATACTCGGCGGGGCTTCACTCGCGTCCGTCACACGCACCACACCGTTTTCGATCCGCCGGATCTGCCAGGAGCGGTTGGCCAACTGAAAAACGTCCCCGGCCATGCTTTCAAAAGCGTAGTCTTCGTTGAGAGTGCCGATGAAGGTGTTGGAGGGTTCAAGGATGACCTCGTAATCGAAACTGTCCGGGATGGCCCCGCCCGACGTGATCGCGGAAAGGCGCGCGGCTTTGCGGGCACGAATCCGCCGGTTCACGGCATCGTGATGCAGGTACGCGCCCCGCTGTCCTCGCCGGTGGGTGAAACCGTGCGACAGCATCGCGACCAGTTCGTCGAATTCATCCCTGGTCACGCCGCGAAACGGATACGCACGGCGAATCAATTGAAACAACTCTTCTTCTTCGTACTCACGGTTCGATACTTCGGCCACGATCTGCTGGGCGAGGATGTCCAGCGGCTTATGCGGAATGCGCAGACGGTCAAGTTCTCCCCTCCGCACGGCATCGAGCACCGCCGCGCATTCGACGAGTTCATCGCGTGTGAGGGGGAACAGCCTTCCCTTCGGCGTGCCGGCAATGGTGTGGCCCGACCGGCCCACGCGCTGGAGGAACGTGGCGATGGACTTGGGCGAACCCATCTGACACACGAGGTCGACCGAACCGATGTCGATGCCCAGTTCCAGCGAGGCCGTTGCGACGAGAGCCCTCAGCGCGCCGGACTTCAGGCGCCGTTCTGCATCCTGGCGGTGTTCCCGCGACATGCTGCCGTGGTGAGCCGCAACCAGGTCCGCCCCGAGCTTTTCCTTGAGCTGGAAGGAGATGCGCTCCGCCATACGCCTCGTGTTAACGAAGATCAGTGTGGTTTGATGTTCGCGGATCAGTTCCACAAGGCGGTCGTACACTTCGCCCCACACTTCCGTCGCCATCACCGTGGTAAGCGGTGAACCCGGCACTTCGATGGCCAGATCGAGTTGGCGACGATGGCCGGTGTCGATGATGGTGCAGGCCGCTCCGTTGTCCGGACCATCCGGGCGATGGCCGACCAGGAAGCGCGCAATTTCGTCGATCGGCTTTTGCGTGGCCGAGAGCCCGATTCTCGTCAACGGCTGTCCGACGAGATGCTCCAGCCGTTCGATCGAAAGCGACAGATGCGAGCCGCGCTTGTCCCTCACCAGGGCGTGGATTTCGTCGAGGATGAACGTGCGCACCGCACTCAGCATCTTGCGGCCGTTCTCGCTGGTCAGCAGGAGATAGAGCGATTCGGGTGTAGTAACCAGAATGTGGGGCGGCCGCTTGAGCATGGCGGTGCGCTGCGATGCCGGCGTATCGCCCGTCCGTACCAGTACGCGCAGCGGCACGTCCGGCAGGTCCAGCGCCCGCAGTTCCTCCCGGATGCCGGCGAGGGGCCGCTGGAGGTTGCGTTCAATGTCGTTGCTGAGGGCCCTCAGAGGGGAAACGTAGACGACATCGGTCCGGTCGGCCAGTCTGCCGTTGAGGCCGTGCCGAACGAGACGATCGAGGACCGCAAGAAAAGCGGCCAGCGTTTTTCCGGAACCGGTCGGAGCGGCAATGAGGGTGTGGTTACCCTCACGAATGGCGGGCCACGCCATGGATTGCACTTCCGTGGGCCGCCCGAATTCGCGGGTGAACCAATGGGCGACGGATGGATGGAAATCTCGAAGCATCTCGTTCCTTTAGAATCGGCGTTTGACCGGTATGCCGTTTTGAGGAGGAGTCTGGACCGACGGGCGATGCGAGAACCGGACACAACAAAGTAAAGGGGTCGCCGCAGAAATTCAAGCCGCCTTTAAAACCCCTTGTTTAAAGTGCGATCGGGATGTACATTCTGGTGGATGCTCTTTGGAATAGTAGCCCTGCTGACATCCATTCAAGCGGAGGATTTGTCATGGAAACGCCCGTCATGGAAGTGGATCAGACCGCTTACGATCGCATCGGCGGCTTCCTCTGGCTGCTCGCCGCCATTCTTGTCCTCAATCCCGTCCGTATTCTGTATGTGATTTTCACCGTCTCGGTGCCTTCGTATTCGTCAGTGCCGACCGGCGGCCTGGCCGCGTTCGAGATGGCGGTCAGCCTTGTTTTTCTCTTGTACTCGCTCATTGTGCCTTATTACTTTTTCACGCGCCGCCGCAAGGGCCCTGCCATGATCATCGTGCTTTTTCTTGTGAACATCATATTCGTCGCCACCAACGGCACGATGACGGAGTGGCTCCCCACGGCTGAGCAACACGGCGCCGGGCAGTTCCGCATGGTTGAGTTCGTGGCCGGCTCGGTATGGTTTCTGCTGTGGACGCTCTATCTGATCGGGTCGAAGAGGGTCAAGGGTACGTTTGTGAGGTGAGGGCTTCGTATATCGGATTCTCTTCTTGTAGTGAATCGGTCTTTGGTGTGCGTTTGATCGATGAGCACTGCAGACTGTCGTTTTCTGAGGTCTATCGAGTGAGGCTTCATCCAATGGAAGCTGACAAAAACGGGGGCGAGTGGGGAAGTCACGGGATATTGCCTCCAGGAATCCGAAGTCCTGCGGATGCCGGCGTTTACGGCGGACTGACGGGCGGGCGACAACGTCCACTCGTCAACGTGGAGGGCGTGTGTCAAATCGGGAATGCGTTCTCATAAAGCGCAACCAAGCGTGAGATCAATTCAAATGAGAGGATTTAAGAATGAGGGATGTCAAGTTGATTTTCGCCGTTCTCCTGGTTTTCTTCGTCGGCTGTCCGGATTCCTCGGATGATAGAGGAGAGAATCTGATTACCAACTCGTCGTTCGAGATCGGGAGGGAACCCTCCCTCGACGGATGGCTGTTGAACGCCACGGGCGGGAGTACGCGCTTCTCTGTCGATGCGCCTCCATCCGGTGGACGGTATTCGTTCGAAATGGACGCCGCATAAGGATTCAACACACTGACGACCACGCTTCCCATCGAGCCGGGATTCCAGACGTACGAATGGTCCTTCTGGGCGAGAAGGGCATTTGAGGTGGGAGGCGTGGGGTGGGTTCATCTGAAACACATGGACAGTCTGACCTCGATCGGTGAAATCTATGTCCTTGACACGGCCTGGGCAAAATACGCGTCGCTGCACACGATCGAGGGTGATTCAGGTGATTCGATCGTTATCACGCTAACAGGTGGATTTTCTCAACTTCAGCTCGGCAACACAAGATTTGACCGGGTAGCATTCCAAAGACTGAATTAGGCCAAGAATCGGTTTCTGATCGAAGATCGAACGGAATTTCAAACGTTCGAAAGGGAGACAGAATGAAATATCTGAATGGGGTCTCCATGATTCTCCTGGCCGTTGCTCATTACTCTATACGGGGGAAGATCTCAGGTCTATTCGCCGCAAACCCGTTTTGACCTCGTCACACTGGAGAGAGTAGATTAGGCTTCCTTCGCCGGAGACAGCATCAGGCCGTCCACATACTCCTTGAATGCCACCTTCCGTGACGCTACATTGGCTCGTGGACGCCAAGCGGTGAAGCCCGCGCGTCCGCAAGGTCCGCACGATCACGAGGAGTGAGCCATGATCAGGGAACTACCGCCCGAACAGCTCCGAAAGGAGTTTGATTCCGATTCCCTCCCGATCGAAGCCACCGAAAGCCTCAAACCACCGGACGGCATCATCGGCCAGGAACGCGCCGTGCATGCCCTGCAATTCGGTCTCGGCATCCAGAACTCGGGCTACAACATTTTCGTTGCCGGCGAGCGCGGCATCGGCAAGATGACCGCCGTGGAAGCGTTTCTCCACGAAGTGGCCCACTCCCGGCCCATCCCTTCGGACTGGTGCTACGTCCAGAATTTCGACGACAGCTACCAACCGATCGCCATCCAGCTGCCGACGGGCAAAGGCCGCGAGTTCCAGCGCGACCTCAAGCGCTTCAGGGATTTCCTCCGCCGCGAGATCC
Source organism: Bacteroidota bacterium (assembly GCA_037445875.1). Taxonomy (GTDB): domain Bacteria; phylum CLD3; class CLD3; order SB21; family SB21; genus JBBIJR01. The sequence goes on from JBBIJR010000015.1 coordinate 24,716, forward strand.
CGCGGCTATTCGAAAGCGAGGAGTTCACCGCCAAACGCGAGGAGATCCTCCGTACGCTGAACGCCGAGCGCGAGGACATCCTTAAGAAGTTCGGGGCGCACGCATCCGCGGAAGGCTTTTCGGTGAGCGCGACGCCGATGGGCATTGTCGTGCTGCCGGCCAAAGACGGCAAACCGATGGCCGAAGCGGAGTGGAACGCCCTTCCGGCGAAGGAGAAAAACGAGCGGCTGGCCCGGCGCGAAACGCTTCAGGAGGAGCTCAAGGTCGCGCTGAAGGAAACGCGCGAGACGGAACGCGACACGGCGGAATTGCTCCGCAGCCTGGACCGGCAGGCGGTCATCTATCTCATCGCCGGCATGATCGACGAATTCCGCGAAAAATATCACGACCACGATGAAGTCTGGTCTTTTCTGCACGGCGTCCAGACCAACCTGCTCGAGAACCTCCACGCGTTCCGGTCGGAGGACGGATCGGGCGCCAAGCTTCAGGATATGATCCTGGACAACTACCTGGCCAACCTTCTCGTCGACAACCATCGTTTGAAGGGCGCTCCGGTGGTGGTGGAACTGCATCCGACGTACACCAATCTGTTCGGCCGTGTCGAGAAGGAGGTGGACGACGGCAGTATGTACACGGATTTCACGTTGATCCGGGCGGGCGCGCTTCACCGGGCCAACGGCGGGTACCTCGTCCTCCCCGTGGAAGACCTTCTGCGCAACATGATGAGCTGGGAGAGTCTGAAACGCGCTCTCAAGACCAAAACCATCAAGATCGAAGAGCCCGCCGAGAGCATGGGCCTGTCGGTGCCCAAGACCCTGAGACCGGAGCCCATCCCGCTCGATGTCAAGATCGTGCTCGTCGGACGGCCGATGTATTATTACCTCATGCACGAACTGGACGACGATTTCCCGGAGCTGTTTAAGGTCAAGGCGGATTTCGATACGCGGATGGACCGCACGGAGCCGAACACAGCGGCTTTTCTTGCGTTTCTATCTGCCCTGTGTTCCAAGGAGAAGCTGCGCCATCTGGAAGCGGGCGCCGCGGGAAAGATGCTCGAACATGCCTGCAGGCTGGCCGAGGACCGCGACAAGCTCTCGACCCACTTCGGCGCCCTGGCCGACGTGATCCGCGAGGCCAACTACTGGGCAGGTCGCGAAGACGCCCCCCAGATCCGCGACCGGCACGTACAGCAGGCCCTGGAGGAGAAGGTGTACCGCAGCAACCTGTACCAGCAGCGCCTGCAGGAGTACATTGCCAGGGACGTGATCCGGATCGACACGGACGCATCGGTGGCCGGTCAGGTCAACGGGCTCGCCGTGCTCCGGCTGGGAGAGTACGAGTTCGGCCGTCCCAACCGCATCACGGCGAGCGTCGCTCCGGGAAACGAGGGCATCATCGACATTGAGCGTCAGGTCGCACTCGGCGGACCGATCCACAGCAAAGGCGTCATGATCCTCAGCGGTTACCTGGCCCGGACATTTGCCGTCGGCAAGCCTCTCACTCTCTCGGCCCGCCTCGTGTTCGAGCAAAGTTACGAAGGCGTCGACGGCGACAGCGCTTCGTCCACCGAGTTGTACGCCATCCTGTCGGCCCTCTCCGATCTTCCCATCCTGCAAGGCATTGCCGTCACCGGCTCGGTCAATCAGCGCGGCGAAGTGCAGGCCATCGGCGGCGTTAACGAAAAGATCGAAGGCTTCTTCGACGTCTGCCTGGCGCGCGGACTGACGGGCAAGCAGGGTGTCGTGATTCCCGCGAGCAACGTCAACCACCTCATGCTGCGCGAAGATGTGGTCGAGGCGGTGAGGGAACGGCGCTTCCATGTGTGGGCCGTGCATCGCATCGAAGAGGGCATCGAGCTTCTTACCGGAAGAAAGGCGGGCCGCAGGCAGAAGAACGGAAAATTTGAGGGCGGCACGGTATACGCACTGGCCGAAAAACGTCTCAATGAATTCGCCGCATCGCTTAAGAAACTGTCGAAGCCTGCGTTCGGGGTAAAGCGACCACGCAAGAAAAGAAAAAGGACGGCCCGTCGGTAAATGGCATCGTAGTTCCAACAGTAGAGTACTGTTCTCTCTTCAAGTTTTTCTCGGGATTTTCTTAAGTGCAATGATGCGGCGTTCTTTTTTTCTCTATTTTCATCCACACCTTATCCACAATCTAAGTGCTTGACGGAAAAGCCACTTGACATTGTACAATATTGTTGTTAGGTTATGTTGTTGTAAAACTTCAACCTATTTTCCTCCCAGTTCCTTAGGTTCGAGCATGCCTGTTGCTTCGGATATAAAGACCTTTGACGTGCGTCAAACTAACTTGTTTATTAACAATAGCTTTGTTGCGAGTTCATCAGGGAAGACATTCGCAACGACCAACCCGGCTAACGAAGACGTCATCGCGCAGATTGCCGAGGGTGACGCGAGGGACATAGATCTTGCCGTGGCCGCGGCACGAAAGGCATTTGAGGGCAAATGGGCGAAAACAAATCCCAGTCGTCGTGGAAAATTTCTGTGGAAGATCAGCGAACTGATTCTGGAGAACCTGGACGAACTGGCCTACCTCGAAACGATCGACTGCGGAAAACCGATTTCTGAGACTCGCCAGATCGAAATACCTCTGACGTCGGACATCTTTGCGTACTACGCCGGAGCGGCCACCAAGATCGAAGGCGAGACGATACCGGTCAGCGGGAACTTCTTCAACTACACGCTTCGCGAGCCGCTCGGAGTGGTCGGGTTGATCATCCCGTGGAATTTCCCGCTCATCACGGCGGCGCGCAAGATCGCCGCGGCGCTGGCGGCGGGCAATACCGTGGTCGTCAAACCATCCGAATTCACACCGCTGAGCACGCTCAGACTGGCGGAACTGATTGCGCAAGCCGGGCTGCCAGAAGGGGCGTTCAACGTTATCACCGGTTACGGCAAGACCGCCGGTGCCGCGCTCGTGGCGCATCCGGACGTGGACGGCATCGCATTCACCGGTTCCACCACGACGGGTCAGGAGTTGATGAAGGCCGCAGCCGGTTCGATGAAGCGTCTGTCGCTCGAACTGGGCGGCAAGTCACCCAACATCGTGTTTGCCGATTCGGACGTCGATGTGGCGGTCAAGATGGCGGCGGCGGCCATTTTTTACAACAAGGGTGAAGTGTGCACGGCGGGCTCGCGGCTCCTTGTGGAAAAAACCATTCACGACGAGTTTGTCGAGAAACTCGCCGCTCGCGCCGCGAAGATGGTTCCGGCTGATCCGCTCCATCCGGAGACGCGTTTGGGACCGCTCACGTCCGACGTCCAGATGCAGAAGGTAATGCGCTACGTCGATGAAGGGCGCGCGGCCGGGGCACGTGTCGTCGCCGGAGGTTCTCGCGTGGGCCAGCGCGGATACTATTTCCAGCCCACCGTGTTCGACGCCGTGCGGCCGGACATGAAGATCGCGCAGGACGAGATTTTCGGACCGGTGCTGGCGGCGATGACCTTCAAGGACTTCGACGATGCGGTCCGCCTGGCCAACGAGACGTACTACGGCCTCGCAGCGGGTATCTGGACCCGCGACATCAAGAAGGCCCACACCCTCGCGCGGCGTATCAAAGCGGGTACGGTATGGATCAACACGTACAACATGTACGATGCGGCGATGCCGTACGGCGGATACAAGATGTCCGGCTTCACGCGTGAGTGCGGCATGGAGGCCCTTTACGAGTTTTACACCCAGGTCAAGTCCGTCTGGGTTGACCTGAATTAGATAGACGCTTGCACAACACGTCCGCTCTCTCGTTCTCTGTATTCTAGTCTCGAACAGCCTAAACGAAAGATTTTCGTTCATGCGCACCTGTCTCCGTTGGATGGTTGTCCTGTGTTTGGTTATGGTCACGTCCCGCGCCGCGGCGCAACTGCAGATGGTGGACCGGATTGCTGCCGTCGTGGACGACGAGGTCATTCTGGCTTCCGAAGTGCAGAACTACGCGTACTTTGAAGCGCTCAACCAGAAGATCAACCCCCAGCAGGACACCGCCGCCTACAACCGTATTCTGCGCAGGGTGCTCGACGCGTTGATCAACCAGAAGATCCTGCTGGCACAGGCCAAGGTCGACAGCCTGACGGTCGACGAGGCCCACGTCGACCAGACGCTCGAACAACAGATTCAGGAACGTGTGCAACAGGCGGGGGGAGAGCAGGCGCTCGAGTCGTACCTGGGCAAGTCGATCCGCGAAATCCGTAAGCTGTACCGCGGCAACATTCGCAAACAGCTGCTCGCGCAGAAGATCCAGTCCACGCGCGCGCAGGACATCAAGGTGTCCCGCTCGGAGGTGGAGTATTTCTACGAGACGTTTCGGGACAGCCTGCCGTCCGTCGATGAGTCGATCAACATCAGTCACATTCTGATGGAGGTGAAGCCGGGCGAGGAGGCGTACGGGGAGGCGCAGACGGTGGCTTCCCGCATCCTCGATTCGCTGCGAAGGGGCGGAGACTTCGCCGAAATGGCCAGGATTTATTCGGCCGACCCCGGATCGGCGAAGAAAGGCGGAGACCTCGGCTGGTTCAATCGCGCGGATTTCGTCAAGGAATTCGCGGACGCCGCCGTGAAACTGGAGCCGGGCGAGCGTTCGGGCCTCGTTCGTACGCAGTTCGGCTATCACATCATCGAGATGATTGAGAAGACGGGCGACAAGATCCACGTACGGCACATTCTCATCGGCGTCAGCACGACGAAAGCGGACCGTGAAGCCGCGATCGAACGGCTGAAGGCGCTGCGCGGGGACATTCTCGCAGGGAAAACCACGTTCGAGGACGCCGCGCTGAAGTACTCGGACGATCCGGCCAAGAAGGGCAATCTGGGCAACCTCGGCTGGATCGAGCTGGCCTCCTTCCAGGACAAAGCTTTCCTCGGTGCGGCCAGGGACCTGAAGACCGGCGAGCTGTCGGACGTGTTCGAGACAAGTTTCGGCCTGCATATTGTCCGCATGAACGACCGCCGGGAACGCCGGACGATGACGATCAAAGACGACTGGCAGACCATCGAGGACATGGCGCTGCGGCGCAAGCAGGCAAGAGAAATGGAACAGTGGATCCAGCAGATACGTTCCCGCTTTTACGTTGACATCCGGATCTGACGATGACAGCGCGGTTCTTCATACCCTGGCTGGCGGGTTATCTGGGCCGGCGGCATCAACGGGCCGGTGATGCGATCGATTACCGGGCGCAGTTGAACCGTGTCCGCCGCGTACTGATCCATCTGCCGTCCGATACCGACGAGGCTACGATCCGCCTCATCCACGATCGGATGGCCCGGACCTTCGGCGACGTCGATGCCGCCTACCTGGTGTCGCACGACATGCCGCCGCATCTCCGCGACGTCATCTCCTCGTGCAACGCCACAGGACCGATCCACTCGTTCGGTCCCGATGATGTCGGTTTCTTTCAAACCCTTCGAAGAGAGTTTCTGCACAAGCTCCGGGAACCCTCGTTCGACCTGGCTCTGGATTTCAGTCCGCGGTTCAACCTGACGCATGCGCACGCGCTCTCCTCGTGCGGCGCGGCCATCGTTGCCGGGACCCTCTCCGGCGGCCAGGACGGATTTCATAACTTGCTGATCCGGGTCCGTCATCCGCGGTCCTTTCCCGATCAGCTGTTCGAGCTACTGGACCGGCTGAAAGCTTAGAACGCACTACACACACGTTCTTTAACAACTCGGGGGCCTTGTCATGAAAACCAGATTTGTGGAATACAATCTGGTCGGGCTGATTGCGTTGTCGCTGGTTCTGTATCTGATCAACTCCTTTGCGAGCCACCCGGCCGAGCCCGACGCGTCCCTCCAGGGTACCGCAGCCTGGAAAACGTACGAGAATCCGAAATTTGGATTTGCCGTCGACCTGCCGACGGGCTGGGAAACGCATGCCAGCCGGTACGGCGTGGAAATCTATCATCCCGATTCGGGGACCTATATTTCCGTCCGTGCGATTCCGGAAGAAACCGCGATCACCAATCTTCCGCTCGACGAGTATCTGATCGAGCGGGCGCCTCTCCGCCATCCGTACTTCCAAGACACGCTTACGACTGTACAGCGGGTTACCTCCCGTGCGCAGATCGCCGGCTACCAGACGCTGCCCAGGTTTGCGGACCATGCCCGCGGAACGCTTGTGTCCCTGCCCGCGCTGTACAAGCCCCGGCAGGAAGCCGTCCTTACGTGCTTTCCTCCGATGTTCACCGGCGACTCCAATACCGTCGCGGTCGAATTGCTGGAGATCGGGCGGCCCTCGAGCGTCTATGAACGGATCGTCCATTCCTACCGCTTCATGTTCAAGATGCTCCGCCAGAGCGAACTCCTCGCCCAGAAGCTCATCGGTCCGTGGGAAATTCCCGATCCATCGGTGGCGTACGTCGGAGAAACCAGAGGATATCTCATCGACATGGACGGCGACGGCATGGACGAACTGCTGATCGCAGGCATGCGCCGCACTGTCGAGATCACCGAAGACAAATGCTTCTTTCGCGTCCTCCGAAAAACGGACGAGGGATACCGGCGGGTGCTCGAGAACTCCTATCCGCAGAATTCGTTCCTCGACACGGACATCCGCATTCTGAATCTTGACAACCGGCCCGGCTACGAGGTGTTCCTCCGCTTCTGGGACTACGGAAACGAGTGGGGGGACCACAGCACGACGTTCCTTTTCTGTACCGGCTCCACCATCCGGTTCGTCGAGATGGGTGCGTTTGCCGAACCGCGGGACATCGACGGCGACGGAATCGATGAGGTGGTCAAGGCGGTGCGCACCTACTTCGGTCCCGGCGCCGTATGCGCATGGTATGACGTGTACAAATTCGATGGCGGCAAGTTTTCCGAAAGGAACCTGTCCTATTCGGATTATTACCGACACATCATCCTGCCGGGATACCACAACCAGCTCGACATGGCACGGAACGAGATGATGCTGTCCCGCGTTCAGAAATTCCGCGTGAGCGTGTACTACATGATGCGCCGTCTTCAGAAATACATCAAGTGGTCCGAGACTCTGGCGCAGGGCCGGCCCGTCGTCATTCCGTGACGGTTTTTCCGTACGGCCCATGAACGGAGCATTCGAATAGGTTGGACGCCAGGAATTACCTGAAGCCGGACGTCGTAGCCCGCCTGGCCAACCTCGAAATCAAGGCCAGACTCGTGGTCGAAGGCTTTATCACCGGCCTGCACCGAAGTCCGTACCACGGCTTCAGCGTGGAATTCGCCGAGCACCGGCCCTACATGCCGGGGGACGAGATCCGCTCGATCGACTGGAAGGTGTACGGGCGGACTTCCCGCTACTACGTAAAGCGTTTCGAGGAGGAGACCAATCTCAAAGCGGTTGTCCTGCTCGACACCAGCGCTTCGATGACCTTCGCCTCCGGCGGCATGACCAAACTGGAGTACGGCTCCTGCCTGGCCGCATCCCTCGCCTACATGATGATTCACCAGAAGGACGCTTGCGGACTGGTCCTGTTCGACGAGCAGATCCGCAAGTACCTCCCGCCGAGGGCCACGATGGGATATCTCAAGACGATGGAAGAGACGCTTCAGAACGTTCAGACCCACGAGGAAACGGAGATCGGCCCCACACTGCACGCGATCGCGGAACGGATGAAACGCCGGGGTCTCGTCATCCTCATCAGCGATCTGTTCGACGATCCGCGAAAGGTCATGGCGGGTCTGAAGCATTTTCGTCATCGAAAGCACGAGGTTATCGTGTTCCAGGTGCTGGACCCTCGGGAAAGAGACCTGGACTACAGCGGAGACGTGATCTTCGAGGACCTCGAGACCGAGGTGCGGCTCCAGACGCAGCCGATCCACATTCGGGCGAGCTACCGGGAACAGATGCGCACGTTCATCGAGCAGTACCGGCGGGAATGCAGGGAGAACCGCATCGATCACGTTCTGCTCGATACGCGCACGCCGTTCGACGTGGCGCTGATGGAGTATGTGAACAAGCGGGCCCGGTTGGGGGGATAATCAGATGGCTTCGATCTCCTGTTCGAGCAGCTGGCGCTCGTACATGCGGGCATAGCGCCCGTTGTGGGCAAGCAGTTCGGCGTGCGTGCCCTCTTCCGCGATTGCTCCCTCCGCCAGCAGTACGATCTTGTCGGCGCGCTGAACCGTCTGGATCCTATGGCTGACGACCAGCGTCGTACGATTTTCCATCAGCCGCTCCAGGCGCTGCAGGATCTCATCCTCGGTATGCGTATCCACGCTGGACAGGGCGTCGTCGAGGATCAGGATGCTCGGCTCCCGAATCACGGCCCGCGCGATTGCCAGCCGCTGTTTCTGCCCGCCGGACAACGTAATACCCCGCTCCCCGATCACCGTTTCGTACTTCTCCGGGAACTCCTCCACTGTGGCCCGCAACTGCGCCACCTCCGCCGCCCACCGGACCCGGTCCGGCTCGTACGACTCCATGCCGAACACGATATTCTGAAGGATCGTGTCCGAGAACAAGAACGTATCCTGCGGAACCATACCGATGCTCCGCCGCAGAACCTCGAGCGGGATCTCATGGATTTCCCGGCCGTCGATGAACACGCAGCCGATCGGAAGCTCGTACAGCCGGGGAATCACGTTGACCAGCGTGCTCTTGCCCGAACCGGTGGCTCCCACGATGCCGACGGTCATGCCGGGTTCGATCGTCAGTGTGATGTTCGTCAACGCCGGGGGGGAGTCCTCCCGGTAGTGGAACGTGAGATTACGAAATTCGATTTGTCCCGAGATCGGCGGAAACGCCGCCAGTCCGGGGCGGTCCTTGATCTGAGGTTCCAGGCGGCGGAACTCTGTGAGCCGTTTCATCGAGGCCGAACCGCGTTGAAAGATGTTGAGCACCCAGCCCAGCGCAATCATCGGCCAGATCAGCATCGCCAGGTAGAAATTGAAGGCTGTGAACTCCCCGAGCGTCACCCGGCCTTGCATGACCAACCCGCCCCCGAGCCACAACAGCACGGCCACGCTCAGCCCGATCGTCAGGATGACGCTGGACATGAGTACGCCCCGTACCCGCACCATGTCCATGTTGAGGCGGATGTAGTCCGCGTTCAATGCGTGCAGGCGCGCGATCTCGTGCTCTTCGCGCACATACGACTTGACCACCCGAATACCGGCAAAGTTCTCCTGCACGGCGGAACTGATGTCGGACAACTTCTCCTGCACCCGCTGCGACCGGATGTGGATGAGACGGGAGAGCCGCTGCGTGGCGAACGATAATACGAACAGCGGTACGAACGCCCACAGCGTAAGCTGCACGTTGATCAGGAGCATCATGGGTACGACATAGACAAAAGCGATCACCGTGTTCGCCGTGTACATGATCCCGGGCCCGAGCACGTCGCGCACGTTGCTGAGGTCATTGGTCATGCGGGAGATGAGGTCCCCCGTGCGGGCGTACTGGAAGAACTGCAGGTGCATGCGCTGCAGGTGGGCAAACAGGTCGCTGCGAAGGTCGTATTCCACCTTGCGCGAGGCCACGATGAGCGTCTGCCGCATCCCGTACAGGAAGATCCCGTGTCCGAATTCGATCAGGAGGAACAGGGCGATATAGCCGACCGGGCCGTCGGACAACCAGCCGAACAGTGCCTGCGCCAAGCGGTTAACGAACGAATCGACGGGCGGTGTGCCGGCCAGTCGGTCGATGGCGGCCCGGATGACCTGCGGTGCGGAAGACTGGAAAAGGTTCTTGAGTCCCACGAGCAGAAATCCTGTGACCAGATACCATCGGTACCGCTTGAGATAGGGCGCCAACGCACGCAGCATGTCAGCGGCCTCCGGGAAGGTAGAGACCGTGTCCGATCGCGTACTGCAGCACCGCCTCCGGCACCAGGTATCGCACCGAATGTCCCGCGGCCATCCGTTTGCGGATCCACGACGCCGACACGTCGATCATCGGACAATCGAGGAAGACCGCCCGTTTCGTGTATACCGGGTTCACACCGCTCAGATCCGTGTCGCGGCGGGGAAACACGATCAGGGTGGCACGCTCGACTATCCGTTCCGGCTGTTTCCAGCTGTGCAGGCCGGCCAGGGAGTCGCTGCCGATAATGAGAAACAGTGCGCTGTCTGCGTGCCGTTCGTGAACGGTTTCCAAGGTACGGATAGTGTAGGAGGGGCGGTCGTCGTCACGTTCGAGGTCGTTCGCGCGAAACGCCGGATGGCCTGCTACGGCGGCACGCGTCATCTCGAGGCGGTGCAGGAACGGCGTGATCGCTTGACCGATCTTGTGCGGCGGGACCGCAGCGGGAATGAACCACACTTCGTCCAGCGCCTGCGCGTCGCGGGCCGTCTCGGCAATGATCAGATGTCCGAAATGGATCGGATCGAACGTCCCCCCGAAGATTCCGACGCGCTTCATGGGCTACCGCCCCTTGCTTACCGTCACCCCGCGCTCACCGCCGTGGTCCGTCAGTTTCCGGATGTCTTCGAGCAATTCCAACGCATCGTTGACCAGGTCCTTTTTCAGCGGAAAATCGTCGATGAACCGCTGAAGCGTCAGAGAGGCTTTCTGATACTCTTTCAGTCTGAAATAACAGTACCCCTTCCAAAACCTCGCTTCGGGCACAAAGGAAGACTCGTAGTGCTCCGCGATGACGATGTCGTAGTAGGCGATCGCCGCTTCGTATTCGCTGATCTTGCGGTACACGGTCGCATTCATGTAGTCCTTGTTCGCCAGCTTCGACCGGATGTTCTTGAAGATCTTCTCCACGTCGGCGTAGTGTTCGCTGTTCCGGTAGAGGTCCATGAAATTCTGTGCGGCGTTCAGTGCGTCGTAGGTGAACTTCTGGTCGAGGGCGTAGTGCGGGGACAGTTCGTAGTACGACACGGCCAGGCGGTACAAGGCTTTTTCGACAAACTCACTCCGCGGAAATGCCGTGACAAGCCGGTCGTATTCCGACGAAGCCGAGACGTAGTCCTTGTCGAGGAAATAACTTTCGGCGAGGTAGAACTGCGCGTCATCGGCGATCTCGGAGCCGCTGTGCCGGTACGAGATGAGCGAAAACTGCTCCTGCGCCTTGAGGTAGTTTTTCTTATTGAAATACTTCATCGCGTAGGCAAAGTGCTCCTTCGAGGTCATGTAGGCCGTGATGTCTTTCTTTCCCCCACAGCCCACGACCGACAGGACGACCGACGCCCACAGCATGGTTCTCATTGTCCGCAAAACCGTTTTCCTTTCGTCCAATTCAGCGTGTAATATACACATATCCGGGCGCCGTGCAACCGGTAAATGCATGGCCGTCACGACACTTCCAGCCTGTGGGTCTCGAGCGTTCCGTCGGACGTCACGGCGGCGAGGGTGTTCTCTTCCAGGGCCCGCCATCCGTCGTTGTCGTCCAGGGGCTCCGATGCGATGACTGCGGCACGGTCCCTCCGGTACCATCCGAGCGTATGAATCACCCTTGTTGCGATAAGCCAGCGGCGCGTCAGCAGCATGAAGTTCAGTTTGGGCGGTTTGTCGGCATTCGCCCGTTCGGACCATTGCCGGAGCTCCACCACGGCCGCACTCAGCGCCTTCCGGAAATTCTGAAGATCGCCGGAGTCCAGCCGGTCGACGGCGAGGAAGTGCTTGAGAAAGACGTGCATGGCGAATTCCGAATCGGTTTCTCCGCGGATGTTCCCTCGCAGCGGCTCGGGCAGGCTGGCCATTGCTTCTCTGCGGATGCGGTCGAATCCGTACACGGAGCCGTTGTGCGCAAAGATCAGCTCGCCGCCGTAGGACCAGGGGTGGGTGTTGGTTTCGGTTCTGTCCCCGACCGATGCCCGTCGGATGTGGAGCATCATTCTCCGGAAGGGACGGCGGGCGATGCGCGCGAACTCCGGGTCGGCGTGCGCCCGGTTCGGTTTCTTGACGATCTGCAGCAGCCCGCCTTCGTCGTAGCCGAATCCCCAGCCGTCCTCGTTCGGCTTGCACACGTCGCGGTCGCAGGCACTCTGCCGGATCAACGCGTTGGGCAGATCGAGGATCTCACGGTCCAGGCGGACGGGCCGCGGACCCTGGTATCCCAACAGGCGGCACATGGGAGAGGTCAATCCAATGATTTGGTCAATTCGTACAGGTGTTTGAGGAACACCTTGAATTTCTCCGAATTGACGACGCGGTTGAATTCGATCTTGACGACCGTGGAGGGTTTTCGGTTGGACTGGAGCTGAGCCTCGAGTTGTTTCAGCGCATCGTAGTAGCGGTTCTGCAGCGTCTGAATATGGTCCTTGTGCTTGGAAGCCGTTTCCTTGTTGTTCTTGAGCTTCGTCAGGATTGTGTCCATGACCGTACACGTCTTCTGGATGTGCGTGATCAGATCGGTCTTGAGCCTTACCAGCTCGGCCTGGTACGCCGTCCATTCCTGCGCCTGCGAGGCCTCCGCAAATCCAAGCGCCAGCGCCGTGTACTTCTGAAAACGGTCGTCGTTCATGAGCGCAAAGAACTCCGCCTTGACCTGCGGCGCGGATTTCTTGCCGCCCTCGAGGCTGTCCTTGTTGTCGTTGACGGCGAAGAAATCGTCGTCCCGCAGCTTGGAGATGACCTCCTCGTGCTTGGGATCTTTGTCTTCGGCCAGCGCGTCGAGGATCCGGCTCAGGAACTTGTGATACTCCTCGATAAGCGGAACGACTTCACGTTTGGCGCGGATCTGGGAATTCTCGAAATGCCTCCAGCCGATGGCGTCCTGGATGAGGGCAAAGATCAGGTTGACGGCGCGCTGGAGATGGCGGGGGTACTCCGGTTTGTCGAGGCGGCGCGTGATCAGGTAGGTCGCATAATTCTTGATGTCGAGGAACGTCTCCTCGAAGTTGTCGTCCTCTTCCGCTTTTTCCAGTACGGATTCGGGAATGATGTTCTTCTGAACCGCTTCCTTTTCGATGCGCCGCACCATGTCCACGGCGAAGAGGGCCTTGATCTTGGATTCCGCGTACGGGGCGGTGAAATGGGCCCCGTCGTCCTGGCCGCGGGTGATCGTGCCGGCTTTGACGTACTCCTGCACCGCGAGACCCAGCTCGACGTCGTTGATGGCTTCCATGATCCGGAAGGCGCCCGGCGTGTCCAGTTTGATCGCCTCTTTGTCTATCAGCGTTTCGACCTGATTCATCGTGAGGAAGGCCCGCTCGGCCTTGTTGAAGAAGCCGAGGCGTTTGCGGATCTCGTTGAAGTCGGAGATCTTCTTCTCCAGTTCCGCCTCGCGCGGGCGAAGATCGGAGGGCAGCTTCGAGTCGTCGAGCGTGATGTACTCCGCGTTCATCTTCAGGTACACGGGGTCGATGTCGAATTTGCTCATCAATCGCGCGCTGAGATACCGGGCCGCGAGCGCCGCCTTCTTGATGTCGGGGTCCTCCTCCTTCATCACGGCCTTGTCGATGCAGGGCAGTTCGCTCTTGAAGTTCTCGATCACCTGCTCGTACCGCGAATTCTTCACGTCCAATTCGCCGATCAGTTCCACGAATTCGTACACTTCCTTGATCTGGAACCCTTTGACCTTGAAAATCATCGAGGTCAGGTATTGCGTTTCCCGCGCCACCTCGGCAAGTTTACCCGGCTCGTGCAGCGATTCATCGGGGTTGTCGAGACGGCGGGCGAACGAGATGGCGGCAATGGTCTGGTCGGCGATATTGTCGGTCATCAGCGTATGCCGCACGGCCTCCTTCGTCTCGTCCGGCAGTTTGACGGTCCCGTCCTGCGCCAGTTTTTCTTCATACTGGGCCAGGGAGATGTCGATTTCGAGCTGGTTGATCAACTGCAGCCACTCCAGCTTTTCCGTCTTCGAACCCATCTCGATGTTGAGGTCGCCCGACTGGGCTGACTGGATGATGTAGTCGAGGATACGGAACTGCCGGCGGATGTTGTTGGACTGGCTCAGGCGGTTGATAATGATCCCTTCGAGTGTGTCGTTGGGATAGCCGATCTCGGCCATCATCATCTGGAGTTTGCTCAGGAGGAAGATGTTGATCAGGTCCTTCATGCCGATCGACTCGCTCTTGCGCATTGTTTCGTCGCGTTTCATCGCCTCGGCGAGCAGGTTGATCGTAAAGACGCTCTTGACGGGGGCGGTCTCGTTGAGGTCCACGCTGTCGATGATCTGGACGAGATGGATAAACGTCTCGGTGTCGCGGATCTTGCGGTCGAAGAGTTCTTTCAGTTCCTTGCTGCTGCCGGATTTTTCGGACGGTTTGCCTTTGGTGGAAGCGGCGGCTTTTTCGAGCACGACGTTGATGATGGCGTTTTCGATCGAGTCGGCGAAGAGCTCGTCCACCTTGCCTTCGAAGACCGGTTGGCCGAAATTGGAGGACTTGTTCACCAGCGACATCAGCAGCATGTTCGTCACCGTCTTGCTGACGTGGTTGCCGGAAAGCATGACTTCGAGTTTAGTGAGGGCGGCGACGTCTTCGAGTTTGCTGACGAGGATGGTTTTGCCGGTACCGCGTTTCTTGTCGATCTCCTCCGTGACTTTCTCCGTCACGGCGAGCAGTTCCAGTTCACTGAACGCGGCGATCTTGGAGGAGAACTGTTTGACGTGTTCGTCGATCAGCTTGCCGGGGAAGTCCGGCGCCTGGACGAGCGCCATCAATTTGTCATAGGCCAGACGTTGGCCTTCTTCCACCATGGTACCCCTGGATCTGGTGAGAGGCATGGAACGTTCCCAAGTGTGTGTTGTGCAAAGCGTAATAAAGTTAGGAGATTACGGCATGGTTCGCAAGCAATATCGCCTCCGATCGAGAAAAAGCCCCTCCGCACGGTCGGACAAAACCCTTGCGTTTTCGGGCGTGCTTTGTTATACTGCCGCACATTGATGTGCGTGCCCATGCCGGCAGGCGAAGGCGGGCGATTGCGGAATGGGGCGGCGGATTCAAGAGATTCTTTGCACCCGTAGCTCAATTGGATAGAGCATCTGACTACGGATCAGAAGGTTTGGGGTTCGAATCCCTACGGGTGTACCCCTCGGGACAGGGCGTCGATTTCGGCGCCCTTTTGCTTTGGCGCGTTTGTGCGGAAGCCTCCCTGCGCGGCAGTGAATCTTCTTTCTCTTGGCAACGCGCCAAGAGAAAGAAGCAAAGACATCTACGCGCGCTTTCACCCCGAAACAGAGAATCATCGTTCCGGCGCGAAGCCACCTCCAGTCTCCGGTGATTGCACACCGTCAACCGACGAATCCCCTCTCCATCCGGGCGATAAGTCGGAGATCTCTAAAGAAAAGGACATTCCATCGTCTGATAGCCGTACCGAATACCATTTAACGGCACTTTCTTTTGCTGGCTCAAAAGACCTTATGTTTAGAAGTAAAGCCTCACAATTCGTTGGTATATTGAGAAGTGGAATTCTGAACCAACAAATAGGAGGCTTTATGCAACACCAAAGTGCACAACTCGATTTTACAGATCAACACATTCTTGTCGGGCTGGATGTGGGCAAAAAGGAATGGGTCGTCAGTATTCTTACCGAGCGCTACACCCATAAGACGTTCTCTTAGCCACCGAGAAGTGAAGTGTTGGTGGCTTATCTGAAAAGGAATTTCCCGCAAGCGACGTACCACTGTGTGTACGAGGCCGGTTACAGTGGGTTCTGGATTCAAGAACAACTCCGGGACACGGGTGTTGACTGTATTGTGATCAATCCGGCGGACGTTCCAACCACGCATAAGGAATCTTCTTCGAAATCGGATCGAGTGGACGCTCGTAAGTTGGCCCGACATCTGCGAAACGGCGAGTTGAAAGCGATCTATATACCCTCGCGAGCGTCACAGGAAGATCGCTCGTTGGTTCGTATGCGATCCCGCTTTGTACGTAAACAGGCCCGGTGCAAGAATCAGATCAAAGCTCTGCTCAGCTACTTTGGCTATTGTGTTCCGCCGGAGATTACCGATCGGTACTGGTCGCGAAGGTTCATCCGCTGGATCGAGAGCATTCAACTCCAACGACCCAGCGGCCAGGAGGCGCTCAACGTGTTGTTGGCCGAACTTAGCCACCTTCGCAGCACCATTAACGAGCTCACCCGGCATATTCGACGCCTGGCATCGGAGGAGCCTTACGCGCTACATGTCTCTCACTTGCTTAGCACGCCGGGCATCAGCGTTCTTTCTGCTATGATCCTGCTCACCGAACTCGTCGACATCCATCGTTTCCGCAACATGGATCGTCTCGTGAATTATGCCGGTTTCTCCCCGGGCAAGCATTCCAGTGGGGACAACGAATACCAAACCGGACTTACCCGACGGTGCAATCCGCTCTTACGACACACGTTGATCGAATGCGCCTGGGTAGCCGTTCGAAAGGATCCGGCGCTGATGATGGCGTTCCAGACATGGAGCAGGAGAATGCCCAAGCCATCATCCGCGTTGCACGGAAGCTTCTGTGTCGAATCGACCATCTGATAAAACACCATCAACCCTACCAACTGGGTATGGTGGGCTAATACCGATAAACAACGAAGGAACCTGTAACGATACCTCATAGCAGACAGACCGCTTCTTGCTTTCTGCCGCGCCCTTGAGGTGACGGCTTGCCAAAAGACTGCGGGTCTGCCCTGTAAAACATGACCAAAGTAATGCTGCATCCCACAAGTGTGGATGACCGCTGATAAAAGAATGTCATTACAGAAAATGCTCAAAGAAGAAAAGGCCTACTTGCCGGCTTGACTTCTAACATAAAAGAAAGTGCCCAAAGAAAAGAGCCTCGCGCCGAAACAACTATTGCTAACTCATGGTTTCCGCGCATACTCAGCACTTCCTCTTCTCATGAGCCTCTACTTCGCGAGAACGCCTTGACCGCGTTTCGGCGCCAATACCAACTCCACCAGCCTTCGGCTGGCGCGTCGAAGATCCCGGCTTGCCGGGACGTTTTTCTCAAGGCCGAATTCAAAGCAGTGTCTCTTCTGCCTTCCAAGGCCCTTGGAAAAAATGCCGGTGTGTTCGAAGCCATGCGAGCGACAGGATAAGAGCGCAAAACGCGAAACAGCCGTCCGTCGTCGTACGGACACCCCCCCAAATTAACCAAAAAATTCCTTGACACTGTGCCAAATTAGCCCTATGCTACCCGGTGCCTTGGAGCACGACGCTTGGTATTTGAGCCTGATCGGTTAGCTGTCTGAAAAAGATAAGTTTTAATTCAAGTCTCAAAGGGTAATGGGCGCTTTGAGACTTTTTTGTTTTCCCATGATCTAACAGGAGTAACTCGCAATGAGTTCAAGCAAACTGTATGTCGGCAATCTGTCCTACCAGAGTACGGAAGAAGGATTGTCGGAGTTGTTTTCACAGGCCGGTACCGTCGTGTCCGCCAAGATCATCACCGATCGCGCTTCGGGCCGTTCCAAGGGCTTCGGCTTCGTCGAAATGTCCACGGCCGAAGAGGCCACCAAGGCCACGGAGATGTTCAACAACTATTCGTACATGGATCGGAATCTGACCGTGAACGAAGCCAAACCGCAGGAGAAGAAGTCCTTCGGCGACCGCTCGCGTTCGCGCTGGTAAGCATTTCGAATCGGTAAGCAATCAATCCCAAAGAGATACAGGCTTTGGGATTTTTTGTTTTTGGGCCTCTTCGAATCCCAGCGCTGGGAAGAGTCCCGTACGTCCCGTACGGCGTTGGGCGGCCCGTTCAATGAGAAGGACGCGAAGTCTTCTGCTCCCCCGTAATGACTCCGCCCTTCATGCGGACTATGCGTGACACGGGCCACAGGTCTCGCAGGTTGTGAGTCACCAGCAGTACCGTCTTCCGGCCGCTCCAGACATTCAAAGCCTTCTGAAAGTGTCGTTCACTCTCATGATCCACGGACGTCGTGGCCTCGTCCAGTATGATCACGGAGGGTTCCTGAAGAAAGACTCTGGCCAGGGCGAGGCGCTGGCGCTGGCCGGCGGACAGGTCAACCCCGTCTTCCCCGACCACGGTGCCGTACCCACGAGGTAGGGACTGGATGAAGGCGTGAAGGTCGACCGCGCAGGCGGCGCGCTCGATGTCCTCCATCGATGCTCCGGCCAGACCGAGAGCGATGTTTTCCCGGATCGATACGCCGAAAATCGCCGGCTCCCGGGTCAACACGGCCACGCTCCTACGCCACAACGCGAGATCCAGCGTCGACTGCGAAAATTCCCCGAGGCGAATGTCTCCCGATTGCGGCTGATACAGGCCGGCCAGGAGACCCACCAGCGTTGACTTGCCCGCTCCATTGGGACCGACCAGTGCCACAATCTCTCCCTCGTCGAGCCGCATTGAGATGTTCCGTACACCCTCCCCGCGATCCACATGCAGGTACGAAACGTTCTCCACCACCAAAGCCCCCGTGAGGATCCTTGGCCGGCCGGCCAACCCGACCTTCTCCCTGTTGACGGAGTCGCGAATGTGCAGAACACGGTCGGCCGCACCGAAAACCTGCTCCACGCTCCCGAGGGAATTCAACAAGGCCACCATTCCCGAGCTTGTGACTACCAGCAGCGCAAGATAGGACGCGGTTTGTTCCGTCGTCGTCCCGGCCGTAGCACGCTGCCACTGGACCAAGACAAGGCCGACAACCGCCGCCAGGACCATCCCCACGGGAACCAGCGCATCCAGCCAGGCCTGGCTTCTGAGCCGTCGGTACTTGGTCTGCAGCAGGAACTCCGCCACACGGCGAAATCGACCGACAAAATACGCTTCCAGCGCCAAGGATTTGATGGCACGGAGATGACGGAGACCTTCGCCGGCTACTACCGACAACCGGCCCAGGGTCTCCTGGCCCTCACGCACCGCCGCCCTCCGGGATCGGCCGAGCACAACGGCCAGGATCGTGAGGGGGACAACGACCACGGTCAGGGTCAGGGACAACAGCCAGTTCTGCGCAAATACGGCCAGGGTACCGAACAGAACCAGCGGAACGTTGCGGGCAAACGCGGGGAGGAGCGTCCTCAGAGCTTGTTCGATGAAGGCCGCGTCCGAGGTCAGGGCGGATACGAGATTATTGGACCACTGCCGGTCGTGAAAGGCCAGCGGTGCATACAGCAACGCCGCGAAGAAGCGGTCCCGAAAATCCATAAGCACCCGGGCAGCCGCAGCTCCCAACCAGTACGTTGCGCCGTAGGCCAGCAGACTCCGAAGAAACAACAGGCCTCCCAGCGCCCAGAAAGCGGCAGAATCCTCTGCCCCTCGAGCCACGAGCCATCCAAACATTCTTGCCACACCCACCATAGCCGCGCTGCTGCCGACGGCACAGCAGACGCCCGCCACCAGCATCCACCGGTGTGTCCCGATCAGTCGAAGGAATCGTCGCGAGGGCCTTGCAAATGACGACATCGAATCCTACTTTGTTCAGGGATTCAGGTTCTGCCTCGTGGAACAATATACACGATCCAGGGCCGTCTTTCTAACCAATTCTCGCAAACAACCACCATCGAGGAGGAGTGCGCATGTCCACCGTCTCTCCGATAAAGGACACTCAGACCATTACGCCTGAGGGAATGAGCACTCGACCGGTCATCCATGGGGTCAACGTACGCCAGGCAATCCCGATCGAAGACCGGCGGGGGGAGATCATTGAAATCTACCGGCCGTCGTGGGGATATCACGAAGCTCCCCTCGTGTACATTTATCAGGTTGTGGTGCGTCCCAAAGCTATCAGAGGCTGGGTCCTTCACGAAAAACAGGATGACCGGATCTTCGTCAGTAGCGGAGTATTGCGCTGGGTCATGTTCGACGACCGTCTGGAATCTCCTACTCGCGGCCTCCTGAACGATTTTACCTTCAGCGACCGGACACGTACACTCTTTACCATCCCCTGCGGGGTCTTTCACGCCGTCCAGAATGTCGGCGACCGGGAGGCGGTGTTCATCAACATGCCGACCCGCCCGTACGATCACCAGAATCCAGACAAATTCCGGCTTCCCCTGAAAAACGACCGCATCCCTTTCTCGTTCGATGAGGCGCCCGGCTGGTAGCCATGGCCCGCGTTTCGGTGATCACCGCGACCTACAACAGCGCCGCTACGCTCCGCATGGCGTTGGCCACTATCCGGCATCAGTCGTATTCTGATTTCGAAGTATGGGTCATCGGGGATGCCTGTACCGACGATAGCGAGCGCATCGTCGCTTCACTGGACGACGGGCGATTCCAGTGGATAAACCGCGAACGGAACTCGGGCAGCCAGGCGCTCCCCAACAACGACGGCCTGAGCCGAGCGCAGGGTGAATTTGTCGCCTACCTGGGGCACGACGACTTGTGGTTTCCCTGGCATCTCGCGCGCCTCGTGGAACGGCTGGACCGCTCCGGCGCGGACCTCGCTTTCTCGATGACCATCCGCGTAGGCCCCAACCAATCCAGCATCGTAGGCACCTCCCCGGCAGGGCCCGGCTTCAAGATGCCACCGCCTTCCTCATGGCTGCACCGCCGGGACTTGGTTCAACGATGCGGTCAATGGCCGGACCCCGACAAGCTCGACGCTCCCGTCGACACGGCTTACTTTTCCCGGATCGAGAGGTCGGGAGCATGGATCGAGTTTGTCGAAGAATTGAACGTTATCAAGTTCCCGTCCTGGCTGTGGCGGATGTATGCGTTAACGTCCGGCCACCCCCAGAAGCCGTATCTGGAGGATCTGGAGAAAGACCCAACGGGTCTTCAGCAGCGCCTGCTGGCTCGGGCCGCGCCAAGCCGTTCGGACGTGGAACGCAGAGAAAACCGCCTTAGGAGGCTGTTGGAGGTCGTGAAGCACCTGAGGCACACAATCACCACCTGGTACGGTCGCAACCGTTGGCCACTCCCGCAACTACGGATCATGCGCTTTCAACGGCAGAGAAAAAAGAAGAGAGTGGAACGAGGCCTCGAGCGTTGATTTGGTCTTGAGTGACCGGGTAAAACCCCGCCGTCTTCTCATCTTCTTCTTCTAAATCCACCCCGCCCGCGCGGACGAAACGACCGCACATCGGCCTTCGGAACCTCCTGCCCCCAGACCGAAGGATGCGGATGTTCCTCGATCACACGAATGTCCCTTCCGATGAGATGGCGGATGGCACGCAGATATTTTCTTTCCTCGTATTCGCAGAACGACCACGCGACGCCGCTCAAACCGGCACGCCCGGTGCGGCCGATCCGGTGCACGTACGTCTCGGGTTCGTGCGGCAATTCGTAATTGATCACGTGGGAGATTTCCTCCACGTCGATCCCCCGCGCGGCGATATCGGTCGCCACGAGTACGCGCGTCCGCCGGGTCTTGAAGTTCCCCAGCGCACGCTGGCGGGCGCCCTGCGACTTGTCGCCATGGATGGCATCGGCCTGCACACCCGATCGCACCAAGTGCCGGAGCACCCGCTCCGCTCCGTACTTGGTCCTCGTAAACACGAGCGCAGAGCGAACGGCGGGATCTTTGAGTAGGTGGACCAGGAGCGAAGGTTTGTCCGTCTTCTCCACCATGTATACCGCCTGCTCGATGCTTTCGACGGTCGACGCGGCCGGTGTGACCTCCACCCGGACCGGATGATGGAGCAACTCCGACGCCAACTGTGCGATCTCCGGCGGCATGGTCGCGCTGAACATCATCGTCTGCCGTTTGACCGGCAATTTCGCCACGATCTTCTTCACGTCGTGAATGAACCCCATGTCAAGCATGCGGTCGGCCTCATCCAGGACAAACAAATGTACATGATGAAGGTCCACAAACCGCTGGTGCATCAAGTCGAGCAACCGGCCGGGCGTCGCGATCAAAATGTCCACGCCCGCCTTGAGCGCATCGGTCTGCGGTCTCTGCGAAACGCCGCCGTAGATCACGGTGTGTCGAAGTCCCGTGTGACGCCCGTACGCCTTGAAACTCTCACCGGTTTGAAGGGCCAGTTCACGGGTCGGTGTCAGGATCAGGGCCCGAATCGGGTGGCGGTCCGTGTGACCCGTGCGCTCATTGTACAAAGTCTGCAGAATAGGGATGGCGAAGGCGGCCGTTTTTCCCGTTCCCGTCTGTGCGAGCCCGAGCAGGTCCTTTCGCTGGAGCAGAACCGGAATGGCCTGTTCCTGAATCGGCGTGGGCTTCGCGTAACCTTCCGTTTTCAGCGCCCGCAGGACGGGCTCGATAATATCGAGGAGTTTGAATGGCATGGGGTCCGACGGGTTCCTTTCACGTTAGGATGATTCGCGCTGGGATTCGTCACACGACTGTGGATTTCCACGCACCGGTATACTAAATTGGCGCCACTTGTTCAAGGGAATTCTCTTCAATTCATGAACCTCCTGATCGCTGTGCCGGCTTACAATGCCGGACGGCCCTTGCCCGAACTCATCCGCAGGATACGGGACGCCATGAACGGCCGGCCCTGGCGGTTCACCCTGCTCGTTGTGGACGACGGCTCGACGGACACCACACGGATCGAGGCCGAACGGGCGGGCGTCGCCGTTCTTGTCCATCCGGTCAATCGCGGCAAGGGCGAGGCCCTCAAATCCGCCTTTCAGTACGCCCGCGACCATGCCTACGATCTGATTGCCACGGTGGACGCCGACCTTCAACACGACCCCGCGGCGCTGCCCGGCATGTTGGAGGAGCTCCTAGAGGGAAAGTGGGACCTCGTGATCGGAAGCCGGACGTTCGACCGCTCGAGCATGTCGTTCGACCGGTTTCTGTCCAACACCATCACGAGCGCACTGGTATCGCGGTGTGCGAGGCAGGAGATTCCCGACAGCCAGTCGGGTTACCGGGTCATGCGTGTTGCTATGCTAAGGGCTCTGAATCTGCGGGCTTCGCGATACGAGCTGGAGTCGGAGCTGTTGATCAAGGCAGGACGCGCAGGCTTTCGCATCGGGCACTGTCCGGTCGAGACCATCTATGCCGGCGAGGCCAGCCACATACGCCATCTGACCGATACGCTGCGGTTCATCCGAATGTTCGTCCGGAGCCTGTTCGGCCGTTAGCCTTTTACGATAAATCATCCCCACCCCAACCATCGTACCGTCTGGGCGATGGCAAAACACACGGCCACCGCAAGCGCGAGCGGCATCAGGTTGGATACGACCGTCCACTTAACGCTGCGGGTTTCCTTCCAGATCGTCATCGTGGTCGTGCTGCACGGATAGTGCAGCAGGGAGAAGAACATCAGGCACACGGCCGTCAGAACGCTCCAGCCATTCTGCACGAACAACGTTTTGAGTTCTACATCGCTGTCCAGTTCCGTCATCTGTCCGGCGGCCATGTAGCCCATGATGATCGTCGGCACGATGATCTCGTTGGCAGGTATGGCGATGATGTACGCCAGCAGAATCACTCCGTCCAGGCCGATGGCGTATCCGATCGGATGGAGGAATCCGGAAAGCCGGGCAAAGATCGACTGCTGGCCGACGTACGTATTGGCCAGTATCCAGCACAGACCGCCGGCCGGCGCGGCCATCACAACGGCCCTCCAGAGCACGAGCAGCGTGCGGTCGATCAGGGACGTGTACACGATCCGGAGGAATTGCGGCCTCCGGTACGGCGGCAGTTCGATCTGGAAGAACGACGACTCGCCTTTCAGACTGGTCTTGGTGCTCAGGAATCTGGACACCAGGAGGGTCACGAGTACGCCGAACAACGTGACGCCCACCACCGTCGATGCGGCGGCTACGGAGGCCACTCCCGCCGGAAAGGCGGCGGCCACGAACAACGACGCCAGCATGATCAGCGTCGGCCAGCGTCCGTTGCACGGAACGAAATTATTGGTCAGGATGGCGATCAACCGCTCGCGCGGCGAGTCGATGATCCGCGTGGAGATGACGCCGGCTGCGTTGCAGCCGAAGCCCATGCCCATGGAAAGCGCCTGCTTGCCGTGCGCACCGGACCACTTGAAGAGCCGGTCCATGTTGAAGGCAACGCGCGGGAGATAACCGAAGTCCTCGAGGAATGTGAAAATTGGAAAGAAGATGGCCATCGGCGGCAGCATGACGGACACGACCCATGCAAGGCCGCGATAGACGCCGTGCACCAGGAACCCCGTCAGCCACCACGGCGCCTGGAGCGTCGTGAAGAACCCGTCGAGCGCGTCTTCGACGGCAAACAGGCCCGCGGCGATCATCTGGGAGGGAATGTTGGCGCCTTCGATGGTCAGGAAAAACACACAGGCCAGCAGCAGGAGCATGGCCGGAAGGCCGAAGATCCGCGAGGTGAGAAACCGGTCCAGGCTGCCCTCCCACAGACTCATCGCACTCTTCCGGCTGACCGAGCGTTGTGCGATCCGGTGGGCGTCGTGGAACAGGGATTCAACGAACTTGTCGTGCAGCACGTTCCGGGTCTGTTCCGATAACTCATCGGCCGTGTGCAGAATCTGCTGAAGGGCCGGATTCGCGCTCGGTGTCTCGGCAGAACGCGGAAGGAGCGGCGCTCCGTTCTCCATCAGCTGTTCCATCAAACGCCCGCTTTCGAGCGCCCTCCGGATGCCCTGATCTCCGTCCAGCAGTCTCAGGGCCAGCCACGGCGCATTGGGCAGGTCCGGATAAACGGACTTGAGGAGTCCCACGATCTTCTCGATAGGCTCCCGCAGTTCCACGGGGTAGTGTGCAGCGAGGGGCTTCGGGGTGATGGTACCCCGGGCCATGGCTTCGACGGCCGTTTTGAGATCGTCCAGTCCGCGGCCGGTGCGAGCCGCCGTCACCACGACGGGAATGCCGAGGTCCTGTTCCAGCATCTGCTTGTGCACCGTGACGGACTTACGTTCCGCTTCGTCGATCAGATTGCAGCACAGGATGACGTTCGGAGTGATCTGCATGATCTGCAGAGTGAGGTTGAGGTTTCGCTCGAGGCTCGTCGAGTCCGCCACCACGACCGTAACGTCGGGTTTGCCGAAAAGGATAAAATTGCGGGCGATCTCTTCGTCCGAAGAGGTCGACAGCAGGGAGTACGTCCCCGGCAGATCGACCACCCGGTAGCGCTGGCCGCCCAGCTCCAGACGGCCATCCATGCGTTTGACCGTCTTGCCGGGCCAGTTGCCGGTATGCTGATGCAGGCCGGTCAGCGCGTTGAACACCGTGCTCTTGCCCGTGTTGGGATTGCCGGCCAGGGCAATGACCGGCTCTCGGCGCGACCCGGACCATTTGATCTGAAACAGGTCCCCTCGCTCTTCGGTAGCTTTCAAGCGTTCAGCCAGTGCCGTTGCCATAGGAGTCCCTCAAATACGTTCCACCACGATACAGTCGGATTCTTCCCGCCGTAGCGCAATCATACTGTCCTTGATACGGTACGAGGTCGGGTCCCCCATCGGACTTCTGAACGCCACTTCGATTTCCGTGTCCGGGACGAAGCCGAAATCCAGCAGCCGCCTGCGTGCCATCCCGGTCAACTCGATCGCACGAACCCGCCCGCGCTCTCCGGAGCCCAGTTCCGATAGCTTACTTAGCTTTTTTGCGTTCATGTTCTTTACCGACTCTCTTCACGTAGATATTGTCCGTCACCTCACGGCTGAGGAACTGGTCCTTCTTGCCGTTGATCCGGACGGTCATCGAATCGTCAAATGCTTCTTTGTCGGTGACGGCGATACGGTGTTCCAGGTCCAGTTCCATCTTCTTCATGAGTTGTAGCAGATTCTTGGAATCGGTCACTCGTTTGATGATGGCGTTGTCGCCTTTTTCGAGTTCCGAAAGCCGGGCGTAGGCCAGATCTTCCAACTCCCCTTTGAACGACGGGATCGGGTCGCCGTGCGGATCGTACTTTGGGTGGCCCAGGAACTCGTCGATGCGCTGCTCGAACTCCTCCGAGATCACGTGTTCGAGCCTTTCGGCCTCCTCGTGCACGTTGTCCCAGGTATAGCCGAGGACTTTTACCAGAAACAATTCGACCAACCGGTGGCGCCGGATGACGCGCAGGGCAAGTTTTTCCCCTCTGGCCGTCAGCTGGACGCCGTGATAGGGCGTGTACTCCACATAACCCTGATCGCCCAGTTTCTTGATCATGTCCGTCACGGAGGCGGAAGAGATGTTGAGCTTTTCCGCGATGGACGACGTCGTGACCTTATCGATTCGGGCCCCGATGCAATAAATCTGCTTTAGGTAGTCTTCTGTACTTTTGTTCTGAATCATTAATCAAATATTTAGTTTTACCTAAATAATATATTTGACGAATTATGCTTTGTCAAGGAATTTCTTGCT
The DNA here is from genome assembly GCA_037445875.1 of Bacteroidota bacterium. Classification (GTDB taxonomy): domain Bacteria; phylum CLD3; class CLD3; order SB21; family SB21; genus JBBIJR01. The sequence continues at coordinate 50,741 of JBBIJR010000015.1, forward strand.
GCGAACGAACATCCGGCCGTCGGCGTTCGGTTGGTGTCCTCCTTTTTCCGGAGAGCAAACCTCCGGCACGACCGGCGCAACAAAGAGGACAACGTCGGACAGGCAGGGATGCGCCGGGGCGGGCCGAAAGCCTCTAGACTTGCAGCACGCCGAAGTTGGGCGGCGGAACGGAGGGATTGTTCATGGCCGTGTCCAGGCAGCGGATCAGCACGCGGCGGGTTTCGGTGGGAAAGATGATGGCGTCCACCCACAACCGGGCGGCGGCATACCTGGGATCGCCCTGCTTTTCGTAGTTGGATTTGATCTCTTCGTAGACGCGCTTCCGCTCGTCTTCGTCCACGTCCTTGCCGGCCAGCCGGATCTCCGTGATCGTCGAGGCCGCCTGCGCGCCGCCCATCACCGAGATATTGGCCGTGGGCCACGCAAAGATAAACCGCGGATCGTAGGCCTTGCCGCACATCGCGTAGTTGCCCGCGCCGTAACTCCCTCCGATGACGATGGTGATCTTGGGCACGACGGAATTGGCCACCGCATTGACCAGCTTGGCTCCGTCCTTGGCGATACCGCCGTGCTCCGCGTCCCGCCCGACCATGAAGCCGTTGACGTCATGCAGGAAGACCAGTGGAATGCCGTCCTGGTTGCAGTTCATCACAAACCGGGCGGCCTTGTCCGCCGACTCGGAGTACATGACCCCACCCATTTGCATCTCGCCTCGCGCCGTTCGCTGGACGAGCTTCTGGTTGGCCACGATCCCGACGGCATAGCCGCCGATCCGCGCCGTACCGGTGATGACCGTTTTTCCGTACGTCGCCTTGTATTCGTCAAACTCCGACTCATCCACGATACGGCCGATGATCTCGCGCATGTCGTATTGCGTCACGCCTTCGGGGATCACGCCGAGCATCTCGTCGACGTTGAAGAGCGGCTCACGGGACTCGATCTTGTTAAACGAGGCAAGCGGCTGGTGAGAGACTTTGGAGAGTATATCGCGGATCCGGTGCAGGGCGGCTTCGTCGTTGGGCTCCAGATAGTCGGCGGTCCCGCTGATCGCGTTGTGGGTTTGAGCGCCGCCGAGGGTTTCGAGGTCGATGACCTGGCCGATCGCGGCTTTGACCAGCGCGGGGCCGGCAAGGAAGAGGCTCGAGCCCTCGACCATGAGGAACTTGTCGCACATCACGGGCAGGTAAGCCCCGCCGGCTACGCAGGGACCCATCACTGCCGCCACCTGGGTGATTCTCATCGCGCTCAGGCGCGCGTTGTTGTAGAAAATACGGCCGAAGTGGTTCTCGTCGGGAAAGACCTGGTCCTGCAGCGGCAGGAACACGCCCGCGCTATCCACGAGATAGACGATCGGGACACAGTTCTTCATGGCGATCTCCTGCATGCGCAGCGTCTTCTTCACGGTCATTTCAAAGTGAGCACCGGCTTTCACCGTGGCGTCGTGGGCGACGATCACCGTCTCCTTGCCGTGCACCCATCCGATACCGCCGATGCAGGCCGCCGCCGGACATCCGCCGAATTCCTCGTACATGCCGTGCGCCGCGAACAGACCCAGCTCCATGAAGTAGCTGTCGCGGTCGATCAGTCCCGCGATGCGCTCCCTGGCCGTCAACCGGCCTTTGTCGTGCTGCCGCTGTATGCTCTTCACGCCGCCGCCTTGACGGATCGCGTCCTGTTCCTGCTGCAGCTCCCCGATCAGGCATTCCATGAACGCGCGGTTTCTATCGTACTTATCCTTCTTCCACTGGTCTGCAGAGGTTCCGATGACGGCCATGCATAACTCCTGTAGGTAGTGATCAATCGATCCGGTTTGAAATATCGATCCGCCAGCAATCCGTGTTCTTTCCCGCCTGATACACGACCCGACGGCCGTCGGGCATCCATCGCGGCGAGCCTTCCTGGCGCGTGTTGTCCTTCGTCAGCGTCCTCGTCGTCTTCTCCCCTCCGGCCATCTTCATGAGCCAGATGTCTGCGTCGTCATACCAGGACCTGACGAAGGCCAGCCATTGTCCGCCGGGTGAAGGCTGCATCGCCCCGTCGTAGGCGTACGGAGTTTTGTCCCGCGTCACCGGCAGCGGTATCCCGCCACCCGCCGGCGCCTGCCAGATGCTCCATCGCCCTGCCCAGTCCGCACTGAAGAACACGGACAGCCCGTCCGCGGAAAAACAGGGGCTGCGCTCGTTGCGGCGGTCAACGGTCACGGCCCGCGCCTCTCCCGTTTCCATATCAAACAACCAGACGTCCGTTTGCCCACCGTCCTCTTTCACGTATACGATCCGTCTTCCGGATGCATCGAATCGGCCCTGAAAACCCGGGCCGGCTGCGGTCAGAACGCGCAGGTTCTCGAGTTTCACGCGTTCGCCTGCGGCGGAGAAGTCCGCCAGGCACAGTTCGCGGCGGTCCGCAGGACCGGACGTGAAGAGTACGCGAGCGCCGTCTGGAGAGAGGTCGGGGTCGCTGCACATCCGCCCGTTGTCCGTCATCGCAACGATGCGGCCGCTGCCCATGTCGAGGCACTCCAGTCTGCCTTCGCGGATGAATAACACAAAACGCCCGTCCGGACCTGGCACGGGAGTCGTCTCGTCACCGCTCGCCGCTACCAGTACCGAATCTCTTTGCGAGTCCACATCAA
>JBBIJR010000016.1:0-19181 GCA_037445875.1 Bacteroidota bacterium
GGCCGCCGGCTTGTCGTCCTGCGGCTTGGCGTCGTGCGCGTGCTGTGCGAAAGCGGTGCGGCTGGAACTGGATGTCCAGGAAAGGGACAAGTACGGACGCTTGCTCGCCTACGTGTATCTTCCCGACGGCCGCATGCTCAACGAGGAGATCATCCGACAGGGCTATGCCTCACCCATGACCTATCCGCCGAATGTCCGGTACGAGGACCGGTTTCTCTCAGCCTACCGGGCAGCACGGAACTCTCGCCTCGGATTGTGGGAATAATCAAAAAAAAAACACTTCGAATTCTCTTTTTCTTAAACCTTTGTTTTTGGGTGGGCACGCATTTTTTGTCGGATTTTCTTCTCCACAACCTGACCAATGTCATTTTTTGCCCGTTGGCATCGACGTATCTTACAATTGTTCTTTGATAAGTATGGTTTCTTTGCGCCACGGCGAGTTGCCGTCACCAATTGGGACAGAATCGGACATGGGACGGAGGCGGGCACTGGAAGTTGTTTGACGACGACGACTCAACTCGAATGGATGGAACTGAAGACGGAGCCTCACGCCTGGAGAGGCAATTCGCCCGGCGCATGTTTTACGATGCAACGATAGCTGTTCTTTCAAAATTCGTTGAAAGCCTCGGGCTAGGTATTCTCCCTTCTACCATTGGCAGTGGAGACTCACTCTACTAAGGAATCCTCTGCCGATTGACTTGAATCCCATACGTGAGGCTATTCTGCGGCTGCAGACGGGTCTTCCTGCGGAACAACCCCTGTACTCGCTCTCTTGACTGGAATCCTCTGAGCCAGTAGTTGCGAGACTCAAGACCCCACCGCGCAGCATGGAGGATAGCCTCATCCCTCCTCTCGACGATCCCTTCAAGAAATCCGGTACGGTTTTCAGCGGGTGTAAAGGTCTATGACCTTGTGAATGGCCTCTGCACACACTTTGCAGAAGGGAACTTCGTTTCGTGTGAACATGATGCAGTCAAGCTGTGGGCGAAAGAGTCCCCTGGACCGGTAGCCGGCACCTTCGAACGCACCGACTTTTCCGAAGTACTTCTCGGAATTCAACATCGGTGTCGTGGCTTTCTTGACTTCACGGAAGATCTCTTCGTATTCCTCATCGGACGCCTTCCGTTCGACCAACTGGGTCCGTTTGGCCTGCATACTCAGGTCGTACTGATCGTAGCGGTCTTTGTTCCAGGGAGTCGGCAAGGGCGTTCCTACGTCCATGAGGTGCTTCCATTTCAATTCGGCGGGATCCAGGAGTGCCGTGATGTTGGGCTCCCACGGCTCCACACCCGGCGGTACGAATTCCTCATAGGCCGTGGAGGATGTGTAGTACTCGTCGCCCAGACCTGCAAAGGAATGCCCAAACTCATGGACGAAAACGTAGCCCGAAGGACCGGTGCCGGAGGACACGGTGGCCCACAGATTGAAAATGCCGCCGCCGCCGTACTTGCGGTCGTTGAAGGCGATGATGAGGGCATCGTAGGGCCATAGGGCCGCGATCTCTCGAAGGGTTCGATTCTGATAGGTCAGGACGTATCGGTCGGAATCGAAGGCGTTGAAGCTCAGACCCAGCGGGGACGTCCGCCACACACCCTTTCTGGGATTGCTGATTCCGGATTCCGCCGAAACGACGTCCACAGCGCGAACGTTGAAGTCCTTTTTGCGGCTCTTGAAGGGCTCGGTCTCAAACAGGACACCGACGAGGCGCTGCACGTCGGCATGGAATTTGTCGGTTTCGCCGGCTGCGTATCCGTCGCCGAGAATCAGAATGTCTACTTTGAACTGTGGATCGCCGCTTTCAAAAACGGACCAACCGGTACCGTTCGGCGGCAGCGTCGAACGGTTGACGATGCGGCTAGTGGGATCGATGCGTGTCGAATAGATCTCTGAGAAGGTACCGTCGCTCTTCCGCTTCTTGATTACGAGTTGGAACGGCCTTCGGGGTTCGGGAAATCGGACGGATTCGTGGAACGTCTTCCACGTGCCCGCAGCGGCCTCTCCGGTCGTCTCCCATTCACCGTAGATGCTGGCAAACCCACGGGAGAAGATGGGCTGATTCGATCCGGCGTCGACGATTTCGAACAAGTATTTTCCCAGATTGGTCCGGTCAAGCAACTGCGTGCGACTGCCCGGCCACGGACCTTCGAGCCGCACCCCGTCGAGGCTGATGCGTTCCTCCCGTGCGGTGCCGCTGTGGAAATAGTCCATGCGCAGGGTCCGTTCGGTGAAATATTCATCGTAAGCAGACGCGCCGGAGGTGACGAGCCATGCAGCGATTAGCATCCGTATTATCACCATACCTGTGCTCCTTCCTTGAGGTTACGGGATCGTGGTCAGAAAAAAACCCTGTTGCATCCGCCTGTACCCCGTCTAAAGATACGCCTTGAGCCGAGACGGTATAAACTCGTTTGAGATTGGTCGAATGAATAATTACGTTTAACCATGTCAAGCGAGAGGAGTCCAACTATGCATTTTCCACGTCCGGTCGTTCCCGTTTTCATTTGGTGGTTCGCCTTGCCGCTACAGGGTCAGGATGGCGGTGTCATCACCCGTTTGCCGACGACGGAGAAGGTAATTGCACTGACCTTCGATGCATGCGAGAGCCGGACACCCTCCTATTTTGACACGACCATCCTGACGTACCTTCTCGAAGGGCGTATTCCGTTCACCATCTTCGTCGGCGGCCGGTTCGCTGTCCGCAACCGTGAGTCCTTGGCAAGATTGGCTGCTCTGGATTTCGTCGAAGTCGAAAACCACTCGTTTCATCATGTCCTTCACATGGAAGCCCTCGATGATTCGTCTATGGTCCGCGAGGTCCGGAGCGCCGAGGACACTCTGGCTTCGATTACGGGAAGGCGGCCCCGGATGTTTCGCTTTCCCGGCGGTCATTACGATGCAGGGGCGCTTGCCACAGTGCGGGCGCTCGGTTACCGAGTGGTGCATTGGTCGTTCGAAAGCGGCGATCCCGATTCTTCCATCACGCCGGAGATGCTTCGCGATCGGATCCTCCAAAAAACAAAGGCGGGCACCATCCTGATCTTTCACATCAACAGAAGGGGTTACAGCACAGGCAAGGCGCTGCCCTCGATCGTGGAGGAACTCAAGTCGAGGGGTTATCGGTTTGTACTTCTCCAAAGCTGCCTGTAGCCCGTTGCTGCGAGACGGCCCCTCTACTCCTCTCGCTCCCAATTGATCTTGCCGAGCATGCTGCCTACCATGTCCTTGTAAGACACCTTCGATTCGATCCAGTCCTTGCTCAACGAGGAATTCTGGTGGAGACCCTCCAACACGAATTCCATGGCTGTGGCCAATTCCCGTCTTTGCTTTGGGTCGACGCTCATGTATTTCACGGCAACGTCCGATAATGTCGGTACGGCAGACAGGGCGCCAAAGTATTTGTCGAAGGACATCTCGTTGTCGAGCTCGAGCCGGTGACCCTCCGAGAACCACAAAAGGATCGGCTGATAAACAGCCAGGTCCTTTTTGGACAGCGGATCCGGCAAGTAGTTCTTGAATACGGTCTTGACGGCGCGCCCGATGAGGACGCGGGCCACGTTAGCCATACCCTGCTGTTCCCCTTCATACACCAACTCGACCTTGCCGGACACCGACGGGACGAGATGGTAAAGATCGCACACGCGCGGGAAGGCCTGCCGTTCACCCTGGACGATGGCCCGCCGCTCGGCCGCACTGATCAGATTCTCCAACGAGGAGATGGTCAATCGGGCGCTGACCCCCGACTTCTGGTCGATGAACTCGCTCGTACGAGCCTGGAACGCATGTAGTGAGGGATCGGGACTTCCATGAGGTCCCGCGTCTGCCAGGCCTCCTGGCTCGTGATGGCCATCGCGTCTTCGATGCTGTGAGGATAGTGCGTAAGAATCTGGGAGTCGATGCGATCCTTCAGCGGCGTAATGATGTTTCCTCTGTTCGTATAATCTTCGGGATTGGCGGAGAACACAATCAAGATGTCGAGAGGGATGCGGATGTTGAACCCCCGAATCTGGAAATCCTCTTCTTCGAGGATATTGAACAAACTCACCTGTATCCGCGGCTGCAGGTCCGGCAGCTCATTGATCGCAAAAATGCCGCGGTTGCTCCTTGGTATGACGCCGAAATGCATGACCCGCTCATCGGCGTAATGAAGTTTTTGCGTGGCCGCCTTGATAGGATCGATATCACCGATCAGATCGGCGACCGTCACGTCCGGGGTGGCAAGTTTTTCGCCGTACCGTTCCTCGCGGCCCAGCCACGCAATCGGCGTGCGGTCTCCGTGTTCGGCGACCAGGTCCTTGGCGATTCGGGAAATGGGGCGATACGGATGATCGTTCAGCGGCGCGTCCCGGATGACCGGTATCTCATCGTCAAGAAGGAGAACCAGGCTGCGGAGGATTCGTGTCTTCGCCTGCCCGCGCAAGCCCAGAAGGATGAAGTCGTGCCTGGAAAGCAGCGCGTGAATCAACTGCGGGATCACGGTCTGCTCATAACCGACGATTCCCGGAAAGAGCTTCTCCTTGTTCTTCAGCTGCCGCACGAGATTCCGACGGATCTCTTCTTTGACTGTAACGTGTTTGTATCCGGAGCTTCTGAGTTCACCGATCGTGGCGGGCCTGGCCATGCGGGTCCTTTCGGTTTGACTACTTATGGGAGGACGTGTCGACGGTGCCCGGGGTGAACGGTACGGGCAATGTTGGCGGAACGCGCGCGTTCAATTCGGCCAGGATAGTCTCCGTCAAGTCTGCCGCCGAGTCCCCGTAGATCAACAATCCGTCCACCGGTGTCCCGAGTATCACCGTATAGCCGTGGTCCTTGCCGTATTTGGTGATGAAGTTGCCGATGTCCTGGAAAATGGGGGCCAGCAAGTCGGCTTGTTTCTTGGATACCTGCTGCTGCAAGGACTGCTGCAGTTGCAAAAATTCGTTCTGTTTTCGCTGAAAACGTTCGACCTGGGGGGACAGCGCCTCCATCGTCAGTACTTTGGATTTCTTTGCGAGCTCGGCATCGATCGCCTGCAATTCCTTGTAGCGAACCTCGAGATCCCTCTGCGCATCCGAGGTTTCTTGCTGCAATTGCTGCTGTACGGCCATGGCCGGTTTGTATTGAGAAAGCAACTGGTCCGAATGCACAAAGCCGATGCGGGTTCTGGAGGATTCCACGTTCTGAACCTTGAAGAACAGAAAAACGCTTCCGGCAAGGACGAGCAGCAGAGCGACGGCCAGACCGTACACCAGCTTTCTCAGGTAAGCGGTCTCGTTGTCCATGATCAGACTCCTTTGAGTAGTTCGGTCGATTGTCTCTTAAGGTGTTCTTCGATTAATTCTTTCAGGTTCACCAGCAGCTTGAACGCCTCCATGTCCTGCGGAAGCGATTCGAGCATCACCGACTTGAATGCCTGCACCACCCGACCGGACCATGTGATCAATTTGAATCGGTGGTGGTAAAAGACTTCAGCCAGGAGATTCTGTATGAAAAGGTTTTCAAACACTTCGGCGATGGCGGCTCGCTCAATGGGGGTGAAGACAAGCGCGTGCCGAAAATAGAAGTACTGCTTGGATTCCAGGACGACGGGAGCATAGCGTTCGACATCGACGGACTCGCGTATTTCCGCCCCCGGATTGACCACGGCCATTTCGAGAGACACGGTCGTCGGCATGGACATCACCAGCAGATCATGTTCCTGCTGCAGAACCCGCGATGCGGGATGAGTTTTGCCGATGTGAACCAGGGCCAGATTCACATCCGTGAAATCGGCATGGACGCGAATCCGGTAGCCCTTCTCCGTAATGGAGCCGTCCGTCGTCTTGTGTTCCTTGCGGAAATGGGTGAGCGTGCCCCCGAGTTCCGCGGCCGCCTCCTTGAATACATCCAGCGCGTCGCGGTCGTCCAGCACGAGCGTCCAGAATCTCCGGACGAACAGGTACAGTACAGCCACCATAAGCCCAAAAGCGCCGAGCACCCACCACGCACCCACATCGCCCTGAAGCGCCCGGCTTATGCTGAGGTAAAGGAGGTAGAACCCCCCGGCCAGGGAACCGGCGCCCAGCATATTGATCCACCAGCGGGCCTTCATGAAGCTACTTGGGACTCGGCGTGAAGCGCCCCGCGGTCTTTGGTGCCCGGAGGCCGTGAGAAGCTGAATTTCTTCTCTTCTCCCCTCCACAATCTCCCCACGTTGGCCCGATGCGTGAATACAATGAAGGCACCGGCCAACGCACTGAAGGCGACCAGGTAGGGAGAAATCTCCCAGGCGAGGACGAATCGCTCGAGCGACACCAGGAGGGGAAAGAACAAAGCGCTGGTGATGGATCCAAGAGACACGTAACGGAAGGCGAGAAACACAATCACGAAGACCGCAAAGCAGCACGCGATTTCAAATGGAGCGACACCGAGGATGGCCCCTGCCAGGGTCAGGACCCCCTTACCGCCCTTGAAACGAAAAAAGATCGTCCACACATGCCCGACGACCGCCGCCGTTCCGGCCAGAATGCGTATCAGGGTTTCGTCCGTGTAGCGAAGCTCAATGCCGGCCCCCAGCCAGGACACGAGCAGCATACTGGCGGCAAATCCTTTGGCCAGGTCGATCAAGGCAACCACGGTACCCCATCGTGCCCCCAACAGCCGCATGGCATTTGTCATACCGGCATTCCCGCTCCCATAGTGACGAATGTCCACGCCCTTAACAAGACGAGAGAGCATAATGCTGGGCGAAATAGAGCCCAGGAGATAGGCCAAAACCAGGATTACTCCCAACCAGAGCATCAAAACCTCCATGCGGTCATTACGCGGCGTATTGTACGAAAGTACCATCCCAAATTCAACCTGTTGGGACGAGACGCAAAAAGAAAGCCGTGGCCGCCTTGTGGCGGCCACGGCCTCTCAAGAAGCCGCATCAGGACCCTTAGTACGAGGGGAAGTAGCGCTTGAAAAGCACGTCCGTCAGACCCGTCACTTCCTTGCTGTCGTGTTTGATGTTTCTTTTCGTCCATTCGTTTTCCAGATATTCCAGTACCTGCTTCCAGTCGGCCATGCCCTCGATTGGTTTCAAGAACTGGGAGAACTCGTTGATGTTCCCCCTAAAGAGTTTCTTGACCGCCCGATCTCTTTTTTCCTTCCATTCTGGCTCCCGTTCGAACAGATCCGTCACGGGTACGAGATTGCGGGGAACAGACTCCTGAGTAGTCATACATGAACTCCTTTCATTGATGGGATTTAGGGTTACGCTTTGTTTTTTTGCTGTTTATTTGATTTCCAGAACAGGTGGAAGAATGTTCCGACCACCAGGACTGCCAGTGCGATGACGGAAATCTGCGCAAGCAATGCGGTATCCATGAAAGCTCCCAACATATGACGTCTGCCCTCGCCGTGCCGGCGACGGGTACACTCAGTCGACCCGGCCTGCCGGGCGTCACGTGACAGAACTGTTAAGAATGCCTTGAGGTGTCCCTAGCCGAGAACGACCGGGGGAGCGCGGAAGCTGTTGCTGCTTCCTAAAAGGAAGGAATGGATGAGAAGTGTGTGTAAAATGGAGTGGAAAGATCTGGAACGAAGAGAACGACTTTGGAAGATCGGAATAACCCAGCCCTTGATCTTCTGGGTAGTCAATTGTGTCTGTACATTTTCCTTTTGAGAGCTGATGAACTCGTGACCGACAAGGTGGTCGGCACTGATGAAATTGAGGGCTGGCGAAGCGGGTGAATGTTTCACACGGGCATGGTTCCCGGCGTGGATTGTGCCTGCTGACAACAAAATCAGCAGGACCATACTGGGCGGAAGAAGAATACTGTAGAGACGGCCGTTCATAAACAGTACAACATACAGAATGGGTCGTGGAAATGCAAGTTCATTCCCGGCCTTAATTCTGGAGCAGAGCCTGGATGAGCTTGTCGACATAGGACGGGGAGCCCATGCGCATCCAATGTTTCATGAAGACGATGCGCAGCGCGGAGAGGAACTTGTCGTCTTTGCGGAACCCCAGCGGTTTGGCGATACCTGCGGGATCCAAAATGAACTTGGATAACATGAAGGGGGATCGGGGATTCGATACGGACAGGTGGGCATACACGTTTTCGCTGCGCGCGTTCATCTCCCGCAGAGAGCCCTTTCTTCCGGGCTTCGCAGTCGGGTAGAAACACACAATGTCGAGATCCGGCTCGTGCAGAGGCTTGAAGGGGGTCTCCGATTTCAGCCTGGCGGCAAACTGACGAGCCGTCAGCAGGCATTCAGAGAGGATGCGCCCGTAACCTTCTTCGTTAAGCGGGATCATCCGGTGAGTCAGCCAGACGGATGCGGCCGTCGCTCCCGGACGGGATCCTTCCAGTGAGAACATGCCTAGATTGGCACTCTTGGTGATGTGGTACGTGTAGGGCGCTGTGTTCAGGATCGCTTTCCTCAATCGCTCCTCCTTGTACAGTACCGCCCCGCAGCCGTAGGCAACGGCGCCGTGTTTATGAGGGTCGATGGTGATCGAATCCGTACGTTCGACGTTCTTCAAACCGCCATATACGTCCTTTCGGAGAACTTCCTTTACCTGCTCGTACGGCCTGTATTTGTGAGAGCGGTTGAACAGGATGCTCCGGGCATAGCCGCCGTATGCAGCGTCCGCGTGGAGATGAAATCCGTACTTGTTGCGCAGTTCCAGCAGCGCCTCGAGGTCGTCGACGGCACCGCAGCCCGTCGTGCCGATGTTGGCCACCACCATCATAGTTTTTTCCTTCTTCAGGCACTTGACGAGATGGTCGAGGTCGATCCGGAAGTCCGGCGTCGAGCGGACCTCGTGCCAGGCATCGACACGCAGGATCCCGCAGATGCGCTTCCACGAATAGTGCGACGCGTCGGAGAACAGGACCTGGCCGGGCTTCCTGGTCTTCTGTTGCCAGATCTCCCGCACGGCCCACATCGCCTCGAGGTTGGCCAACGACCCCCCGCTGCACAAGTGTCCCCACCCTTTCCGGTAGCCGCACAGCCGAAGCAGATCGTCGACCACATCGAGTTCCATCTCGGTGGTCACGGGACCTCCTTCGTAGGCATGGTTGTTCGGGTTGGTCAACATGGTGGCCAGATAGCCCAGAATGGCCGGCAGGGAAGGATCCTTGAGCATCTGGGCGGCATAGCGCGGGGAGAAGTACGGAGGCTGCTTTTCGAGGCGCTTGAGGAAGTCCTCCAGAATCGTGTGGAAGTGCTCCGAAGTGTTATACCGGGTCGGATAGATCGAACCGTCATCGACGTAGAATTTCCTCCGCCACGCCGCGTGCCAGTCGACAATCTGGCAGATGGCGTTGCGCAGGAGCATCTGGTTTTCCGCCTGCGGCCCAAGGAACGGGTCATAGAACACATTTTCCATCAGAATCCTCTCACAGGGCATTGAGAAACGACGACGGTCACTCTCCGCAGGAGCAGTCGCACGCTCCACATTCCGTGCCATCCGACGGACACTCCATACGCGGAACTTCCCGGGCTCGGTCGCGAAAACCGATAGAAGCCGTTTGGTGGAATGACCATGGCACCGGGGGCATCGCACGATCACGGACGTAAGGTCAGAGGAGAAAAAGTACTCCTCAAACTGAGCATCGCATTGGATACACTGGAACTCGTAAACAGGCATTTTTCACCCCAAAAAAGAATTTGATTCTTTGTAAGTGATTGTTTAACTTACTCTTTTGTAAGAGCGTCAGTTTAAGTTGAATAAGCATATTAATTTATAGCAAAGAATTCACTCAATCAAGAGGTTAAATCAGGATGGAGACGAAGAGCTTCGATCTGGTCGTTTTGGGTGGAGGACCTGGCGGATACGTGGCCGCCATTCGAGCCGCGCAACTGGGATTCAAAACGGCGGTTGTGGAACGCGACAAGATCGGAGGGGTTTGCGTAAATTGGGGATGCATTCCCACGAAAGCGCTTCTCAAGAACGCCGAGATCTTCGAGCTGCTCAAGCACGCGAAAGATTGGGGCTATTCGTACGATAACCTGAAGTTTGATTTCAAACAAGTTATCAAGAGGAGCCGGGATGTCGCCGATGCCAATTCGAAAGGCGGCGATTACTTGATGAAGAAGAACAGGGTCGAGGTTCTCAAAGGCTCAGGACGATTCAAGGAAAAGAACGTTCTGGTGGTCACCGATGCAGCCGGCAAGGAACTCACACAAGTCAGGGCTTCACACATGATCGTGGCGACGGGTGCCCGCGCCCGCCTGCTGCCGGGGCTCAAGGCGGACGGAAAGAAAATACTGACCAGTACGGAGGCGATGATCGTCGGCGAAGTTCCCAGGTCAATCATTATCATTGGAGCGGGAGCCATCGGAGTCGAATTTGCTTATTTTTTCGATGCTTTCGGTTCGAAGGTCACGCTCGTCGAGATGATGCCCACCATTCTTCCGGTCGAAGATGAGGAGATAGCACAAGCCCTTGCGAAGATCTTTGTCAAGAAGGGTATGACGATTCACACGGATGCCAAAGTGGACAAGGTGGAAATGAGCGGCAGTGGAGTTGCAGTGACCGTCACCGGAAAAGGGGGAAAGCAAACCTTGCAGGCGGACCAATGTCTGGTGGCTATCGGTGTGCAGGGCAACGTGGAGAATATAGGGCTGGAGCAGGCGGGCGTGGCGGTCGAGAAAGGCTGGATCAAGGTGGATTCGTATTATCGTACGAACGTGGCTGGCGTTTACGCCATCGGTGATATCATCGGTCCGCCGTGGCTTGCCCACGTTGCTTCTCACGAAGGTATCGTATGTGTTGACAAAATAGCCGGCAAGGATGTTCATCCGATCGACTATACCGCCGTCCCGGGTTGCACCTATTGCCAGCCGCAGGTAGCCAGCCTCGGGTTGACGGAGAAGAAGGCCCGCGAAATGGGCCACGAGATCAAAGTCGGCCGTTTCCCTTTCACCGCCAGCGGTAAGGCCAGGGCCATCCAGGAAAGAGAGGGATTCGTAAAGGTGATCTTCGACGCGAAATACGGAGAACTGCTGGGGGCACACATCCTGGGGTCGGAAGCGACGGAAATGATCGCGGAGTACGGGATCGCCAAAGCGCTGGAAGCAACCTACCGGGAGATCGGCCATACCGTACATGCCCACCCGACCCTGTCGGAAGCGATGATGGAAGCTGCACTGGATGCGTACGGTGAGGCCATACATATCTGAACGCGGAGCAGGGGTTAGCGATTGTCCCAGGGATCCGTAGAATTCGTCCGGAGCGTGTACTCGCTGGATGACTTGCCTCGCCCGCGAAAGCCCGAGGTCGCTTTTTTCGGCCGGTCCAACGCAGGAAAATCCTCGTGGATCAATGTTTTGGCAGGACGAACGGTCGCCAACATAAGTCGGACGCCCGGAAAGACACGATGTCTGAATTATTTTGTGGTGGACCGGTGTTATTACTGGGTGGATGTTCCCGGGTACGGTTATTCGAGGGTCTCCCGTCAAACGAAGAATGCGTGGACGGCTTTGGTGGATACCTGGTTGAAGGACCCGGCATGGCTGAGGCTGGTATTGTTGGTCGTCGATGCCCGCGTCGATCCGCAGCCTTCCGATGTTCATATGGCAGCGTGGCTCGATTGTGTGCGCGTTCCCTTTGTGGTGATCGCCAACAAGACGGACCGGATACCGCATGCCGCTGCTCGGCGGCAGTTAGCGTTCTGGGATCGGGCCCTGGCAGCGGACTCCCGAAAGGCTTTTGTACCCGCTTCCGCAAGAACGCGAAAGGGACGCATGGAGGTTCTGAAGTGGTTGCAAAGGGAAGTGCGGCCGGCCTGACGATTACCGACCCGATCTTTAACCGAATGGAGTTGTCATGAGAAAGTTTGCGACCGCGTGCGTATCGGTGCTCGTCTTTGCATGGGCCGGCGGTCCCGATATCCGCGCCCAGGACGGTTCGGAGACCTCCGGATCGTTGCCATTTTATTTGGACGAATCCTGCTTCAAGATGTTCGACCGGCCGGAATCGACGTACGTCCAATTGCACTTCTATGTGCCCCGCCGTGAGCTTCATTTTGTGCAAGGTGATTCCTTTTTCACGGCCGAATACACCGTCACGGTCGAAGTCAGGGACAGCGGGCGTACGAGGCTCCTGACTCATCGCGAATGGTCGACTCGGATCGACGATCGCATTACGGCGGCGGACACGGCCGCGGACGTTCCGCTCCTCTTCGAATCCAACTTCCTGCTTCCGCCCGGTCTGTATGACGTCGCCGCTGAGATTGCGGATCGCGCGGACTCAATGCGCCGCGGTTCGAAAAGGCGGCTGATCGACGTGCCGGACCTGGGTGGCACCGACCTCGTTATGAGCGACGTACAGATGGCCACGCAGATTCGCAAAGAAGGCAAGCCCAACGAGTTGTTTTACAAAAACGGTTACACGGTGATTCCGAATCCATCGAGACTCTTTGGCACCAATCTTCCGCGGTTGTTCCTGTATGCGGAAGTCTACAATCTCTCTTACGCGGAGGGTGCCGGAGGAAACTACACGGTGGACTACTCCGTCACCGATGAAAGCGGAGCGCCCGTCAAGGAGTACCCGTCCAAGTCGTACAACAAAGTGGGGCCATCTGCCGTAATTCTCCACTCACTGAATCTGATCTCCCTTCCCAGCGGCCGATATCATCTGAATGTCCGCGTAACCGACCAGGAATCCCAGAAGCAAGCGCAACGGAAGAAGATGATACTGGTATACCGTGAGGGTGAATCGACGATGGAAATGCAGGCGGAAGGGGAGTCCGTTTTTGCCCGTCTTGACGAAGCGAGCCTGCAGCGCGCTGAGAACATCGTCTCCACGATCGGCCGCGACGATGAAAGGAAGATGCTGCGGGATCTGAAAGAGCCGGATGAAAAGAAGAAGTTCTTCGACGGCTTCTGGAAATTGAGAGACCCGTCACCGGGCACAAAGGCCAACGAAGCGCTGATCGAGTACTACACGCGCTACGAACAGGCTAATCAGAAGTTCAGTTCTGTAAACCGGCCGGGCTGGAAATCGGATATGGGGAGAGTGTTTATCGTCTACGGACCTCCGGCGCAGATCGAGAAGCATGAATTCGAGGCGAACATGCTGCCGTATCAGATCTGGTATTACCTGCAACTCGAAGGCCAGCCGGCGCAGACGGTCTTTGTGTTTGCCGATACCGACGGTACGAACATCTACCGGCTGATCCATTCCAATGCGCGGGGGGAGTATACGAACCCACAGTGGGAAGATCAACTCAAGCAGATGAAATGAAAGGCGCGTGCCCGGCATGTCGAAAAAGACCTACATAGAAGATGTCTTTGCAGGACGCGAGGCCGAAGGGACGGAAGTATCGCTCCAGGGCTGGCTGTATCACAAGCGGAGCAGCGGCAAACTGCAGTTCCTCCTCGTCCGCGACGGTACGGGGATCGTTCAATGTACCGTCTACAAACCCGGCGTTTCCGCCGAGACGTTCGAAGCGTCGGAACGCATCACTCAAGAGTCGTCCGTTCGCCTCACGGGGACCGTGCATGCCGACCAGCGGGCCCCCGGGGGCTATGAAATACAGGTTCGCGAATTGACGATTCTGCAACTCGCGGTGGATTATCCCATCACGCCCAAGGAACACGGACCGGAGTTCTTGATGGACAATCGGCATCTGTGGCTCCGGTCCAAAAACCAGCACGCCATTCTGCGGATCCGTCACACCATCATCAAAGCCATTCGTGATTTCTTTGACGGACGCGGGTTCACGCTGATCGATACGCCTATTTTTACGCCGGCCGCCTGCGAGGGTACCAGCACACTGTTCGAGACCGATTACTTCGATACGAAGGCGTTCCTGACCCAGAGCGGGCAGTTGTATGCGGAAGCCGCTGCCATGGCTTTCGGGAAAGTCTACTGCTTCGGTCCGACGTTTCGGGCGGAAAAATCCAAAACGAGACGCCATTTGACGGAGTTCTGGATGGTGGAGCCCGAGGTAGCCTTCAACGACCTGAACGACAACATGGAGTTGGCAGAGGCTTTCATCGAGTACATCGTGAAGACCGTCCTCCGCGATCGTCCGGAGGAATTGCGCACGTTGGAGCGGGACGTCTCGTGCCTGGAACGAGTCGTTGCGCCTTTTCCAAGGATCCATTACGACGAGGCCGTCCGGTTGGTACGCGAGGCCGGACTGACGTTCGAATACGGGAGCGATTTCGGAGCGCCGGATGAAGCTGCGATTTCGGAACGATTCGACCGCCCCGTGATCGTCCATCATTATCCGGCGGCCGTGAAGGCGTTCTACATGAAACGCGACCCGGGTGAACCGGACAAAGCGCTGGCCATGGACATTCTAGCATCCGAAGGCTACGGAGAGATCGTCGGCGGAAGCCAGAGGGAAGACGATTACCAGACGCTTCTTGAACGAATTAAGGAACACGGCCTGCCCGAAGAAGCGTTCGATTGGTATCTGGACCTGCGTAAATACGGCAGCGTTCCCCACTCGGGCTTCGGTCTGGGTGTGGAACGGACTGTGGCCTGGATCTGCGGTATCCAACATGTACGTGAAACGGTGCCGTTTGCTCGTATGATCCATCGACTGAAACCCTGAAAAGGAAAGCCATGAAACGCATCTGGTTGGGCGGACTCGTTTCTCTCGTGGGAATTCTCGCCTGCAGAGGGGATCGTACCGAGATCGAGACGATTGATTTCACGACGGAGCAGATGGACGTACTGTTCGTATCCGCGACTTTCCCGATTCCACAGATCTTCGCGGTGAAAGACTCCTTTCCCGAAGAGATCTGGAACATCAGTTATCCGTTTGGCTACCACGGTTTTGCGAGCGACGGCGTGTTTGATCCCACGTGGTCTCCCGACGGGCGGAAGTACGCATTTGCCAATGCGGAATACACGATCGGATCGCTGCTTCTGCATTCGAACATTTATGTTTTCAATCTCGACAGTTCTTATCACCGCCTTTCGTCCAGTGCACCCGTGACCTATGACACGTTGGTTTATGTCGGGGATACGCTGACCGGTATCAGAAACCTGCGGCCTGATTGGAGTCCCGACGGCAGCAAAATGGTGTTCCTATCCGACCGGTTCGGGCCGTTTCAGATTTTCACTACCGATATCACGGATTCTCTGTACGGGAATCCCGATGCCACGGCGCTCACGGATGCAACCGACGATCTTGATCTGTATTGCGCTCCGTCGTTTTCTCCCGACGGGCGGAAGATCGTGTATACGGCCAAATCGACCGGCAACGAGGAAATATGGGTCATGAACGTCAGCGGCACGGGTAAAACCCGGCTCACCTTTACGTCATCGTCGGTCAATCGCCGGCCTCGATTCTCTCCCGATGGAACCCGCATCGCATTTACGTCGAACGTGGGGAACCCGGACAACCACGCGGACTCGACCCAAATCATGGTGATGAATGCGGACGGTTCCGGTCTCACCGCCGTCACGGCCACGTTCGGCAACTCCGATCCCGCATGGTCGCCAGACGGACAGAGGATTGTTTTTTCCAAGCGCGTATCGGGAACGCGGTCTTACATCTACATGATCGACGCCGACGGCACCGATGAGGTAAGGTGGCTGCACGACGGGAAAGCCTTCTATCCGATCTGGCGTCCGGCCGCTCCTTGACGTGAAAGGAGGCCTTATGCTAAACGTCCCACCCGGCGGGCTGTCGAAAAGCCTGAAGAAGCAGATGGTCGAGCTGCTGGACCAGTACCTGCTAGGGTATATCTCGCCGAAGGACCTGTTGAAAGCTACGGTGCCGATGGTTATGGTCTCGACGCACAAGAAGGGACGTAAGAACTACATCGAACGGATGCTGCTCGAACTGTCCGGGAAGTCGGAACACGAGTTGACGCGGGACTACATATACGCTATGCGGGAAATGCTGACGGATGAAGTGTCCGACCCCAAAGACCGGAAGAAAGTGCTCAAACGGACGCTGCGCAAGTTGATCGAGCGTTACGTGTTCGAGGAAATCGAGATGCCGTACTTCCTGTCCATGATCTACGATCTGGCGGTCGACTTCCATGTGGAGATTGCCTCGGAGACGGCCATCAAGCACCTGATCGACAGCATCCAATTGCTCAACTTCAGCCCGGAGGTCGGTTCGTCACCGGAGAGTGAGAAACAGCTGGTGGATCTGGTGACCGATTTCTATGAGGATTACTACAAGGGACTGTGGGACGAGTGAGCGTCAGTCCTTCTTGAGATCCACGATTGTCACGCCGGTATCTCCCTCCCCCCACCGACCCAGCCGAAAATCCTCCACGCGAGTGTCCCGCTCCAACAATTGCTTGATCGTTTTGCGCAGTACGCCGCTGCCTTTGCCATGGATCAAGGTCACTCGCGCAAAGCCCAGCGAATGGGCGTCTGAAAGATAGCGATGAACTTCTTCCACCGCTTCTTGTGCGGTGAGTCCCCGGAGGTCCAATTCCGTTGAGAGGTCGTCGGTCGTCCAGTCGATGCGTTCCCCAACCGCGGTGGGGCGGCGTTCCTCCGGAGGCGTCGGAGCCCGGGCGAGGTCGTCATGTCGAACGCGGGTACGCAGACTCCCGATGGTGATCTCCCCTTCTCCCGACTCCTCGTTCCAGGAAACGAGGGTACCCTCGATGCCCATGGTCTTGACGAACACGCGGTCTCCTTCCCGCGGATTGGAAAGATCCTCCAGGGGCCGTTCGTTTTCCCGCTCGACCTCGCTGATCTCCGCGTCCAGGCCGCTCCGTTCGCTGTCGAGCGAACGGCGGGCCTTCAGAAGGGATGCCCGGTCGCGGCCCGCTTTTTTCAGTTCCTCCATCATTTTCTCGATACGGTACCGGGTTTCATCCAGCAGCCGTTTTCGGGCCTCGAGAGTTTCCCTCCGGCTGAGACTCTCACGTCGTTTCAGATCTCCCACGCGTTGCCCGTAGAGTGTTTCCAGTCCCTCCAGCCTGGCCCTTTCCCGATCGAGTTCGGCGCGAAGCTTTTCGTACATCTGGATTTCGCGGTGCAGGTGTTGGATCATGTCCTCCAGTTTCTCTGCTTCCCGGCCCAGGAAATGCCGTGCACGTGCAATCACGCCGGCATGCATGCCCATGCGCGCGGAGATCTCGAGTGCGTAACTGCTGCCCGGCACACCGGGTCGAAACACGTACGTGGGCTGCAGGGTGTCGTGGTCGAATTCCATCGAGCCGTTCTCGAAGCCCTCCGACTCGTAGGCGAACGTCTTCAACGCGCCGTGGTGTGTGGTCACAATGCAGAGGCCATGCCTCTCGTGCAACGCTTCCAGCACTGCCATGGACAACGACGCGCCTTCGTGCGGGTCTGTGCCGCCGCCGACTTCATCGATCAGAGCGAGCGTTCGCGGTGATGCAGCGTTCAACATGCCGGCGAGGTGGGCGGCGTGACTGGAAAACGTCGAGAGGTCGTTCTCGATGGATTGATCGTCGCCGATGTCGGCCAGTATACGCTCAAAGACGGCCAGGTTGGAACCGATGTCGGCCGGCACCAGAATACCCGACTGAGCCATCAGGCACAACAGTCCGACGGTTTTGATCGTTACCGTCTTGCCTCCGGCGTTCGGACCCGAGATGATCAGGGACCGTGCCTGGCGGCCGAGTTCCAGATTGAGCGGCACGACGTTCCTGCGATCGTTCGCGGGCCGGGACATTTCCTTCAACCATAACAAAGGATGACGGCCGTTCACGATCCTCAAGTACCCTTCCGTGTTCAGGCGGGGTTTCACGGCGTTCAGGCGGCCCGCCAGCCGGCCTTTGGCGTAGAGAAAGTCCAGGTCGCCCAGTACGCTGAGATCTGTGTGTATATCGTCCAGCCGGCTCCGCACAAGGTCTGCCAGGCCGATGAGAATACGCTCGATCTCACGGCCTTCCTCGATTGAGAGCCGTCGAAGGTCGTTATTGATCTCGAGCGCTTCTTCCGGTTCGATGTAGACGGTCTGTCCGCTGGCGGACTCGTCGTGGATGAAGCCGCGGACGGCCCGCTTGTGTTCGTCCTTGATGGGCAGAACGGCACGTCCCTGTCTGACGGTGACGATGGCTTCCGCGGCGTATCCGAGCCTCGCATACGACCGGGCCAATGCCTCCAGTTTTTTTCTCACCTCCGCCGATTTGCTTCTCAGGTCACGCCGGATGCGTCGAAGGTTGGGACTGGCGTCGTCCCTCAGTTCACCGTTCTCGTCCAATGCGTGACGAAACGCGCGGCCCACCTCGGGATACGAATGCAGGGAGGCCGTGGCCGTTGAAAGCAGCGGATACTTGACGGAACGTGCCTTGAAATACTCGCGAACGCGTGAGGACGTTTCGACGGTTTGCAGGACGGGGAGGAACTCAGCAGGCGGGAGATGGGTGCCGGGGGCGTGGATCCGTTTCAGGGCACCTCGAATGTCTGCAAGTCCGTCCAACGGCAGCGGGTCGTCATACCGAAGGCAGTCCGCCATTTCCTCCGTTCGATCCAGCTCCGATTCAATGCGCGTTCGGTCAACGTCCGGCTTCAACACGGCCACCCGTTCCCGGCCCAGTGCGGTCATCGTGAGGCCGTCAAGGACGGCCACGAGCTTGTCCCACTCAAGGGGCGCGGACGCAAAGGACTCATGCATGGAAATGATCCACGAAGTTCTCCCGGTCCGTGATGCGCACGGTGACCTCTGCGCCCGCGCCGGCCCCGGTACTTTCCTCGTCCAGATCGATGAGTCCATTGGACAGGGCCATAGGGGACAGCGTGCCGGAGCTCTGTTGCTGCATGGGCGTGACCTTCAGGACCTCGCCGTCCCTGAACCATCGAGCTCTCAAGAACACGCGTAGACCCGGCTTCTTTACGACGGCTTCGGTGAGCTGAGCTCGAAGCCTCCACGGTTGTGGATTCGGCAGTCCGCTCATGCGTTCGATGGCGGGCCTTACGTAGACTTCAAAGCAGACCAAAGAACTGGCAGGATTTCCGGGCAAACCGAAAAACAGGCGGCCCTTCGCAGTCCCAAAAACGAGAGGCTTGCCGGGTTTCTGTCGCACCTTCCAGAACCTGATGTCGATACCCATGGACTCGAGTGTAGTGCGCACATAATCGAACTCACCCATCGAAACGCCCCCGGTCGTAAGGACGATGTCGGCCGCGAAGGCTTCTTCGAGTCTGGATCGGGTGTCTTCGGGCGTATCACGCGCGATTCCAAGATCCAGCGTTTCCATGTTCCATTCGTGCAGTTGAGCTTTGAGCGCATAGGAAGTGCTGGACCGTATTTTGCCCGGCCTCAGCGGCT
>JBBIJR010000016.1:19191-52964 GCA_037445875.1 Bacteroidota bacterium
CGTTGATGGCAAGGAGTTCATCCCCCGTCGCCAGCAGCGCCACGCGGGGCTTTCGAACCACGCGCACTCGCGTTTTTCCGATGCTGGCCAGCACGCCGATGTCGTAAGGTCGCAATCGCCGGCCCCGAGGGAACACGAGTTGTCCCTTACGGAGATCGTCACCGGCCCTGCGGCAATTTTCGCCGGCGTCGACCGACACATAAACGTCAATGCGGCCGTCGTCTCGCGGGCTGGTTTGTTCCACCTTGACGATGGCGTCGGCTCCCACCGGGATGGGTGCGCCCGTCATGATACGGATGGCGTCCCCGGGATGCAATTGGATCGGGGAAACCTGTCCCGCTGCGATGACGCCTTTGACGTTCAGCATCACGGGCGATGAATCGAAAGCGCCGCGCGTGTCCGACGCCTTGACTGCATAACCATCGACCGCCGAATTGTCAAAAGAGGGGACGGCCTCCGGGGAATTCACATCTTCGGCAAGGACGTAGCCCGAGGCGTCGGCCGTTTCCCGTTCCACCGTCTCGAGCGGACGGGCTGACTCCATGACGATCTTATATGCCTGTTCCACGGAGATCATATTTCGGCCTTTCGCCCACTATCTTCGCTTGGGCATGCTCCATTGGTGCCGGCCGCTCACAAGTAACCGAGCTCGTGAAGCGTATTTCGGTCTTCCCGCCACCGTTCCTTGACCTTGACCCACAGCTCCAGGTAGACGGGCCGATCGAGGAACGCCTCGATTTCCCGCCTGGCTACCTCGCCGACCTGTTTCAGAGCGGACCCGCGCTTACCAATCAGGATCGCTTTCTGAGAGGGACGCTCCACATAGATGACCGCGCGGATGAAATCCTTGGCGCCGTCGCGTTCTTTGAATTCCTCGACATGAACGTCGGCGGCGTAGGGTACTTCGTCGGCGTACCGGTAAAACACCTTTTCTCGGATGATCTCGCCTACAAAAAACCGCTCCGGTTGCTCCGTCAGGGCATCCACCGGATAAAACGGAGGTTGTTCGGGCAAGCACCGCGTCAAAGCCGTCCTGACACGGTCCATTCCGTCGTTATGCAGGGCAGAGACTGGGATGATCTCTTGAAACAGGTTCAGCGCTTGATAGCCGTCGATAAGAGGGAGCAGTTGAAGCTTGGGTACCAAGTCGACTTTGTTGAGCAGCAGGATTTTCGGCAACTCGGTCCTGGCCATGGGCGAACCGGTCCAACTCCGGACGAAGTCCGGCTCGCCGGGATCGGATGCGTCCGTCATGAACAACAGGACATCGGCGGACTCAACCGCACGGTCGAGGATTCTCATCATAGCGGCGTGTAATTCGTAGTGCGGCTGGAGCATGCCCGGCGTATCAAGGAATACGACCTGCAGCTGCGGTTCGTTCAAGATGCCGAGTACGCGCTGGCGGGTCGTCTGGGGCTTCGGTGAGACGATGGACAACTTGACCTGCAGCAGTTGATTCATCAGCGTGGATTTGCCCACGTTGGGGCGTCCGACGATGACTGCGTATCCGCTTCTCATGCCCTGAGCGGGATGTGTGGAGCGCTCATTCACGACGACCCGTTACGCGACGGAGATGATCGATCAACTCCGGAACCAGGGAGTCCCTGTTGTCGGAGCGGATTTCAATGAACTGAACATCCGGGTGGTTCTGCAATCCGCGGATCAAGGCGTGGCCCTTGCGAGCTGTAATTGCCAAGACGGTACCCGTTTCGAACAATTTGCCCAGCCTCGTGGTGAACACGGTACTTTGACAGGTCAAGCGTCCAATCTCGTCCGCGTATGCCAACCCTTTGAAGGTCTCGGGCCAGACGGTCTGAACCAGGCCATCCAGGGCCGGAACATCGATCCAATACTTGCCCACCATTGGTCCGATCGATGGACGCACCAAAGCGACGGCGATATGTTGCCCGTTGTGGGTGACCGCTTCGAGGCCGATGCGCCGTGGGCCGTCCCATAGAGGCGCCGTGTGGAACCCGTATGCGGGTCGAGAGAGCCCCTCGACAACCCGAAGTAGTGTGGTGGTCTTTCCCACGTGAGGCATGCCGTACAGCAGGACGTGGCGTCTCATTCACCGGTGGATGAACACGTACGTTTCGAACTCCTGCCGGTTGAACAACTCATAGTCGCCGAAACCCTGGTAATCGACGAAGTAGAGCTTCAAGTTGAACTGATAATAGTACCAGATTTCATACGGCTTGGAGTCGGATTCGTACGGGTGTCGTTCGATGTCGTCGGGGGCCTCAAGGATCACGTATACCATTCCTCGATCGGATTCCCACCCGTCACGGAAACCGGCATGAAAATACCGGTTCGCATAGTCGATGCGCCGGTAGTATTCTTCCATGAGTTCGTTCTTTTCCGTCGAGGGAGTCGGGTCTTTCGTTTTCCAGAACTCCGCAAAGAACCGGGCCTTTTCATCTTTGGTTCCTTTCAAGATCTTGCCCAGGTTGACATTGCGAGCAACATGCCGCATCTGGCGGATGGCTTCGTCGAGGTCGAAGGCAGCGGATTGCGTGGGGTTGGAGAACGTGGACAGGCGAACATCGAACACCGATTTGGAAGAGGCTCGCTGGCCGTCCCGATGGATGGAAACGTCGAGGATGTATTTGCCGTACGAAATGTTCTGTTTGTCGATTTCGATGGAGGTGAACGTCTGGAACTGCCCGATCTCTTTTTGCATCGAGTCTTCGACAACGATGTTCTGTCCCTTGTCCAGCACACGGTAACGAAGAGTAATGCGATCCTTTCCGGCGGGCAGTTGACCTACGCTGTCGCGACGGCTCAACGCAAACCGCCCGTCGTATATTTCAAAATAGACCAGATACCGCTTGAAATCGTTGTCGAAGCTCTTGAACACGTTGGGTACGATGTTGATGATGTCGGACAGTGTGTCCTTCTGGATTCTGTCCGCAAAAATGAGGTCGCTCACGCCGATCTCTTTGTCGCGGAACGTCCGAACCAGGATGTCCATCCGACGCTGACCGAACTTCTGGGTCTCCCTGTCCGTCAGGACGGCATGAACGTAGTAGTCGCCCGGCGCGATCTCAAAGGTGATCCGGCTGAAGTGAAATCGGAGATCGGAAGTCGTCTCCGCATACTTATCCGTAATCACCTGCCGGTCCTGTATCTCCCGGGCCACAAGGGTGTGGGTCGTTTTGTCGTATATCGAATAACTGATCTCGTATTGCGCGCGGAACAGGTTGTCCTGGAATTTGGTGAATAGCAGTTCGCTGTGTGCGACCTTAACGAACGCCTCGACGCGGCCTTTGGAAGTGTCCCTGGAGGCGAAGTTGGCGGCGTCCAGGAAGAAGAACGGTCCTCCGCTCGCTTTGCCGGTCTGTAACTGAGCAAAGCCGAATCCCGTTGCGGACAGCCACGCGAGCGCGGCGCACCACCGGAGGAATGAGCAGGATGGCGTCATAGGCAACTTTCGTCCAAGATCGAGGATTGGGATGTGTCGCATTCAGCGTACAGATCGTATTCTACGGCGTCGGTGATTCTGGCGTGCACAAACTGCCCGGGTTCCAATCGGCGGGCGGACCGGACCATCACTTCGTTGTCGATCTCAGGCGCGTCGTGCATCGTGCGGCCGATATAAGCGCCTTCTTCCGTGCGATCGATCAGCACTTCAACGGTTTGACCTATCCGTTCCAGATTCCGTTCCAGGGAAATCTCTTGCTGGATTTGCATCAGGCGATCGTGGCGGTGCGCTGCCCTCTTCGACTCGATCCTGTTCGGGAGACCGTAGGCGTGAGTTCCCTCTTCGGGTGAATAGGTAAACACCCCGAGGCGTTCAAAGCGCGTTTCTCGAACGAAGGAACACAGTTCCTCGAACTCCCGGTCGGTCTCGCCCGGGTATCCAACGATAAAGGACGTTCGCAGGGCCACGTTCGGAACCCGCTCCCGCAGTTTTTCGATCAACGAAACGATCTGCTTTGTGGAGGTGTTGCGCCGCATGCTCTTCAGGATCGGATCGGAGATGTGCTGGAGCGGCATGTCCACGTACTTGCAGACCTTCGGGTTTGCGCTCAGCGTCTCGATGAGCGCATCGGAGAACAAGGACGGATACAGGTACATGATCCGGATCCATCGGAGGTCCGAGATGTTGGCGAGCCGCTCGAGGAGTTCGGTCAGGTCTGCGTTGCGTCGGAGGCGCTCGGCATTCCTGTGCAGGTCGTATCCGTAGGAGGAGGTATCCTGGGAAATGAGTATGAGCTCACGTACGCCGCGATCGACGAGCCGCCGGGCCTCGTCGATGGTTTCTTCGATTGGGCGGCTGACAAGGCGGCCCCGGATCATGGGAATGTAACAAAAACTGCATCGCTGATTGCATCCCTCGCTGATTTTCAGATAAGCGTAGTGCTTTTCATTCAGGAGTCGTCGATCCACGAGCCGTTTCTGCTCGTGACCCTCGATCCGGCGAAGGACACGGTCGTACTCTTTCACACCGAAGAAGGCGTCCACCTCAGGAAGTTCCTTCAGCAGTTCTTCTCGGTACCGTTCGGACAGGCAACCGGTGACGATGATCTCCTTTCGAATGCCCCTCCTTGCGGCGAGCTCCTTGTGCCGGATCGCCGCAAGGATCGTGTCGATAGATTCTGCCTTTGCACTTTCGATGAAGCCGCACGTATTAATCACGATCGTGTCCGCTTCCTCAACGCTGGCTACGATGGTCGACGGTAGAAGGCTGCCGAGCAATCGCTCCGAGTCTACCTGGTTCTTAGGGCAGCCCAGCGAAATGAGGCGGACTTTCCTGCTGCCGGAAAGAGAGGGCGGATCGACGGCGGTCAGGACCGGAAGGGGAATCTTCGGCTCAGGCACCTGATCCACAAGACAACAAGTGAATGAAAAAGCACGACATAGGGTACCCATAATAGCGAAAAGTGTTTTGAAAGTCAAACAACTTGGCCCGGTCCGCTTGAAAGTCGTTGTTGAATGTGCGGGTAAAAACGGCTAACTTCAAAGGCCGTGAATCCAATTCGAACATGCTGGGAGTGGGTCCAGCGACGGGCAACGCATGCCCTTGCCGAACGGCTCAACCGTGACCTGCAGAGTTATCATCTGCGCGTCGAGCACGACATGGGTGCACTCCGCCGCGAGCTGAGGTCCGGCGACGTCATTCTGGTGGAAGGCAACAAACTGATCAGCCGCGTCGTCATGGCCGTCACGCACAGCACATGGAGCCATTGCGCGCTGTACGTCGGGGACGGGAAAATCATCGATCCGCTGCCCTCCACGGGCACGGCGGTCAATGATGTCGAAGTGATCCGCCGTCTCAACATCCGCGTCTGCCGGCCCATCGGTCTTCCCGATCCGCTCTTGCAAAGGGTATGCGACTTCGCTCTGTCTCACGTCGGAAGAGGATACGATCACATCAACGTGTCCAACGTGCTGTTTTCGTATTTCCGTAAGCAGCAAGATCCGACGGAGTTCCTCGGCGACATCTCCGCCTCCAACGAGGTATGTTCCGGCCTGATCGCAGAAGCATTCGATCAGATCGGCTACCGTATTCTGGACGGAGTCAATTTCTCGCAGATCGTACCGAGCGATTTCGACCTGAGCCCCTATTTCACCATTGTCAAATTTCCCCACGTGCGAAAGTTCCAGCCCGAGGAGGAGCGCGTGCGTACGTGGGACCGCTCGGCCTCGCGATTGAAATTCCGCGCATGATATCCATTCAGCGTCATCGGTGGGACAACGGCCTGACGCTGCTGGTCAACATCCACACGTCACTGCCGGTGTGCACGGTCATGATATGGCTGCGGGTCGGCAGCCGCGATGAACGTCAGGGCCTCACCGGCATGTCGCACTATCTCGAACATTGTTACTCGATGGGTACCCGGCGGTTCCGGCCGAGGGAGAATTCCTGGATCATTCAGCGGATGGGGGGAACAAAGAATGCGTTTACGTCGCGCGATTATACGGCGTACGTTTCCCATGTGCCCTCCGAGCACCTCGAAACCCTGCTGGATCTGGAGGCTGACCGGTTTCAGCATCTGATGCTGCCGGAGCCCAACGTGCGTTCGGAAATGGAAGTCATCAAGGAGGAAAAGCGGCTTCGTTACGAAGATTCCCCGTTTGGAAAAATGTACGAAGTCCTGTACGAGAAGGCGTACGATGGCCACCCGTATCAGCACCCGGTGATCGGCCGGTGGGAGGACCTGGAGCGCATGACCCGCGCAGACATGCTGAATTTCTATCGGCATTTCTACCGTCCGGAGCGGGCGGTCGTCGTGGTCAGCGGCAGCGTGTCGTTTGACGAGACGCTCCGGTGGGTGGATCGATACTTCGGGAGACTTCCGCGCGGCGACAATGGAATCGACGAACGTTCGTCCGATGTTGTGCCTGTGAACGCGGGACGGCATGTCCTCCGAAAAGAATCGGAGCTCGAGGCGGTGCTGATGGGCTATCGTGCAGTAGCCGTCGATCATCCGGACTTCATCCCGCTGGCTGTCCTGAGTTCCCTCTTATCCAGCGGGAGAAGTTCGAGATTGTATCAGGCACTGGTCTACCGGTTGCAAATGGCCACGTTTGCGTCGACGAGTTTCGATGGAGCGCGTGAAGCGGCGTTATTTCAAATCATGGCCCAGGCCAAACCTGGCCACACCGTTGAGGAACTGGAACAAGCGATCGAAAAAGAATTGGACCGCCTGAAGGCGGAGGGCGTGAACGAAGACGAAATGACCCGCGTTCGCAATCAGGTCGAAGCCGCCATGTTGTTCGGGATGGAGACCAACGAACATCGGGCGGAATTGATCGGACGGTACGAAGTGATCTCTCGAGCGCATGGAGCCGACTTCGTCAATCGATCGCTCGAGTGGATCCGCTCTGTGTCTGCCGGCGACGTGTGTCGTGTGGCTCGATCGTACCTCGTTCCGGAGAGAAGGACTTCTGTCGTTCTTCAACCGTTGGGCCGTTCGAACGCGTGAGTTTTTGGATCTTTGCCGATCCAAACATCCGCAGGAAGGGAGCATCCAGCCATTCGTTGTAGCACAACGTGGATTGGGGAAGAAGTCTTACTGCGGTCGTCGAGGGGACAAGAAGATCGCGTCCAGAGCCTCAGGCGACGTGCCGGTCCGCAGACAGGAGGTGTGGTTCCATCTCAACCTGCCCCCGAGCGCCTGAAAATAAAAACGGTCAGCAAGATTTGGGGGATCCTGCTGACCGCCGCTTAGATACACACAACACACAAGGGGAAACTTGGGGAAAAGAACATTTCCAACTGCAGGTACCCTATCTACAAACCCAGTGCCAGAAATCCAAAACCTATCTCTATTAAAAACAATCCAAACTAGATTGAGTTTGACAGTGAAGTGTCCAATCGAGAAGCATCATGTAAAATTGAGATTACATGATGTAAATCAAACATGACACAAGACTCTGTGGATAATATAGCTACCGATGGGATTCCAAATCGAG
Organism: Bacteroidota bacterium; assembly: GCA_037445875.1. Taxonomy (GTDB): domain Bacteria; phylum CLD3; class CLD3; order SB21; family SB21; genus JBBIJR01. Next base: position 26,611 of record JBBIJR010000016.1, read on the forward strand.
TTTTCCGAGGGCCTCGAAGTAGGATTGGATCAGCTCCTCGTAGTCGCGGGCGTAGCCCTGTTGCTTTTCCTTGAGGAACTCATCCCGCAACCTCGCCTTTCGGTCAAGAAGACCGGAAGGCAGTTCACCGGGGCTGTGGGTAACGTATTCTTTGCCGGTTTCGCTTTCTCGTTTTTCGCTCAGTTCTTTCTCGCGAATCGATTTCGATGCGTCCAGCATACGCTGCAGGATTCTCCTTTGTCGATCGATCGTCTGACGGTTGACCTGCTGCTTCTGCATGTCTTTGATGACTTCGTCCATTTCTTTTGCCAGATCGCCCAGACGCTCGCGCAGTGCCTCCTGGCCCTGCATCTGGGACTGCATACCCTCAAGAGCGTCGCGCAGGGCTTTTTGTTCCGCCATCATACGTCCCAGGGCCGCCTGCTGTTCCATGCTCAAACCGCCTTGATTCCCTCCTCCGGTCCCGCCTCCCTGGGCAAAGGGAAGCGTGCCCTTGTTGATCCCGCCCTGCTGCTCCGCCATCTTCTGCAATTGCTCTAGCATCTGCTCGAGTCCGGTACCCGACTGGCCGCTTTGAATCTGGTTCATGCTTTGCAACAGCAGCTTGACGGCATCGTTGACGGCCACCATCGACTGCACTTGCTTGCCCGACGCCAGGGAGGTATTGCGTTCCTCCAGGTGCTTCACGGCATCGTTCATGGCGTTGAGGGCTCGTCCAAAGGTCTTGCCGAGATCCGGCGTAACGAAAAACGTCTGGTTCGACAATTGGATCAGGTCCTCCGTGACCACACTCAGGCCCGCGAGCAGATTGGACTGGCTGACCATGACCTCTGTATACCGCGGGCTGATCACGCTTAAGCCCTGATAGTCGGTGAAGAGCGTTTCCTGGTCCCGCGAAATCTCCAGGAGATCGAGCACGATCTTCTTCATTCGTTCCATGATCTGATCATCCTGCTGGGTGCGGTACTCCTGCCGGGCCGCCTCCATCTGTTCCTTGAGTTCTTCCAACTCCTTGCTGATCGCCTGCTGATTTTCCGTCTCCTGTTTTTCTTTCTGCGTGCCGCTGTCCAGAGCATCCTTCGACCGGTCCATATGGTGCTGAACCTGGCCGGATTCCATGTGCTCGCGGGCCTTGTCCAACTCGCGGGTCGTGAACGTCTTGTTGATTTCCCCGATCAACTGCTTGAGTTCGTCGGCCTGGTTCCGGGTGCGGTCCAACTCGTCCTTGAGGCGTGCTTGCTCCTTTGCCAGCGTGCGCCGTTCCCCCTCATCGCTTGCCCGGGAGGACAGTTCGTTCAAGCGGTCCTGTCGCTGCTTGAGGTCGTCCAATCGTCTGACCAGTTGATCAAACATCTGTTCGGCCTTGATGCGCTTGAATAGTTCCAGCGTACGATCCAGGTTTTCCTTGAATGCCTTCTGGTCGAACTTGAAATTCTTGACGGCTTCTTTCAGCTGTTCCTGGTTGAGACCCTTCATGGCCTCCTGCAGCTTCTGCAGGGCGTCGTTCAGTTCCCGTGTTGAAATTTCCGACATGAGTTGCTGCAACTCCTGCAGACGATCCAGGGTTTCCCTGGAGAGGACGTCGTGGTCCTCCATGTTTCGGGTGATCTGCTGCAATTCGTCCTTGATTTTCTGAAGCTCCTGCTGGACGTTTTCCTGTTTTTCCGTGATGGCCTTCAGCTTCTCTTTGTCCTTCCATTCCAGGTCCTTGTCTTTGAGCAGGTCGCGATGCAGTTCTTCCACTTCTTTTTGGATGTCGTCGCTTTCTCCGGCAAGTTCCTCCAGCTTGTCCAGTTGCTGATTTTGCCGGGTGTTCGCCTCGGCGAGGATTTCTTCGAGAGAGGGGAACCGCAAACGGAAGGTCTCGCTGCGCGAGCGTTTAGGACCGCTCACGACGTCGTTGTCGTACACTTCAAGGTAGTAGCTCAGGACATCCTCCGGGTGGATCTGCAGGGAACTGAGGTCCCAGGTATCGTACACGGACTGGGCCGTGGTTGCACGACCGAGCAAGCGAGTAACATCGACGGACGTGAACTCCGAGTCGGGTGGCAACAGCCCCGAGGTCTTCTCGCGCTTGTAAGACAACAGCAGCCGGCTGAAGCCGAAATCGTCCCTCAGATCAGCGGCCCATCGAACGACCATGGACTCGTTCAGATCGGCGTCTCGTCCGGGTTCCGTCAACCGTATGAACGGGTATTCGTCTTCCACGGCCGTGAGAAGATATTCCACCGGCTCGGCGCTCGCCAGGCCGTCCCGGTCGACCAGATGGATATGATAGGATCCGCTGCGCCGGAGCAGAAAGGTCGCTTCGGCCTTTCTGGCGGAGAATGCGCTGAGCCGCATCGGTTCGACCGAACTGTCGGAAAAGACGATGCTGGCTTCACCGAGGGGCTGCGTGCTCTCCACGGCCAGCGTCACGCGGGATCCCTTGAGACTGCTCACGTTGCCTTCGTCTTCGTCCAGCGTGCGTCCCTCGAGACCCGAGTAGGCCGGGGGCTGTATCTGGGCCTGGAGATGCTGGATGGCCGGTCGCTTCATCACCGTGATGGAGAACTCTCCGGACCGTATCTTGCGTTTGTGAGACGAATAGTGATCGGCCGTCTCAAAGTAGTACGTGAATCCCTGACGGACATTCTTCACTTCGAAGCTGTACAGGCCGATAGCATCCCCACGCACGAGGAATTCCTTGAACGTCTCTACGCCCTCGGGGCGCGTGAAGAGGCTCAGTTGAACGGGCAATCGGGTTCCATCGGATTGCGGAATCAGACGGGCGACCAGTTGAAGGCTCGCACCCTGAAGGATATGGGTCGAACCCGGCTGCACGCTCCACGTGAACGGTGGCGGTTCTTCGACGATACGGTTAGGCTGTAGCAGCCGCGCCCACGCGGGCGTCAGGCGCTCGTGCAGCAGGGCCGCCAGGGAAGTGAAACCCAGCACAACGGCAAGCGTCCAGCGGGTCGCAGACCGCAGCCTCGCGGTGGAATCGGCAAGGCGGAAGTCGAGGTGTTCGGTAGACGTGTGGACGTCTTCGAGCGCCGCACTCATCAGCTCGGGGGAATAGAATCCTGCAAGGCTCATTGTCTGTCGGTGCAGTTCCAGCACGTTGACGAGGCGGTCCCCGATCTCCTGGAATCGCTGACCCACCTTCCTGGCCAGTTCCAAATCGTCCATGGAGGCAAGCAGGTTCAAGCACCGCAGGAGCGGCCTTCCCACCAGGATTGCAAGGGCCATTGAGAGAACACAGAACGAAACAACCACAACGACCCACCGAGCAATGGCGCCCTCCACCAGAAACGCCTCGGCAAGGCCGGCGGTCAATGTCGTACTCAACAACCAGATGCCGAAACGGAGGGCACCTTCCAGCAGATCGATGCGGTTCGCTTTTTGACGTAACGCGTCGATCTTTCCGGCGAGGTTCGAAAGAAGTTCCTCAGAAGACAACGGCAACCCCTCGATAAAGGTGAAATCGACTGTGGTGACGGCGCCTACGGCGAAGTCGCAAACACAAAGTAGAAATTCTCCCGGCCGAAATCAAACGAAGTCTTGAAAAGCGGGTTCTCACGGGAGGAGAAAAAGAAACACCGGACGGGAAGTTCCCGTACCGGTGTTGGTTTCCGACGCCGATGCCGATTATTTTACTTTCTCGCTCCACACCTTCGCCTGGGTGAAGAGCATGAGGTAGTCCCGCCCTCCGGCCTTGGAGTCGGTTCCACTCATATTGAATCCTCCGAACGGATGGACGCCAACCATCGCTCCCGTGCATTTTCGGTTCAGGTACAGGTTGCCGACATGAAACTCGTCCTTGGCCCGTTCCAGTTTTTTTCGGTTCTTCGAGTATACGGCACCCGTAAGGCCGAACTCGGTGTTGTTGGCGATCTCGATGGCGTTATCAAAGTCCTTGGCGGTAATCACCGCCAGCACCGGTCCGAAGATCTCTTCCTGCGAAATTGTGGCCTTGGGATCGACCTGGTCGACGATGGTCGGCATGACAAAATTGCCCGCGGAGTCATCCTTCGTTCCGCCGAACACGACCCTGCCGCCTTCCTGGCGGGCCCTGTCCACATACCAGAGAATGCTTTCCATTGCCTTCTGGTTGATCACGGGACCCATGTAGTTGGCCGGATCGACGGGATTGCCCACGGTGATCTTCCTGGCGCGGTCCAGCAGCTTGCTCATGAACTTGTCCTTCACGCTCTCGACCACGATCACGCGCGAACAGGCCGAGCACTTCTGGCCCTGGAAGCCGAAGGCCGATCCGAGAACGCCCTCCGCCGCCTTGTCGAGATCTGCTTCGTTGTCCACGATGATCGAGTCTTTGCCGCCCATCTCCGCGATCACGCGTTTGATCCAGATCTGACCCGGCTGGGTGTCGGCGGCGGCCCGGTTGATGTGCAGGCCAACGGGTTTGGAACCCGTAAACGCAATGAAACGCGTTTTTGGGTGTTTGGTCAGCGCGTCTCCCATCGTGGAACCTGGCCCGGGAAGATAATTCAAGACCCCCTTGGGCAAACCTACTTCCTCCATCAGTTCGAAAAACTTGGCCGCAATCGCGGGAGAATCGCTCGACGGCTTGAGCACGACGGTATTGCCGGCCACGATGGCGGCCGTGGTCATACCCACGAGAATGGCCAGAGGGAAATTCCACGGCGGGATGACGGCACCCACGCCGAGCGGGATGTACTCAAGGCGGTTCTTTTCCGCCGGCACCTTGGTCAGCGGCTGATCGGACGAGTAACGCAACATCTCCCTGCCGTAAAATTCCATAAAATCGATGGCTTCGGCCGTATCCGCATCCGCCTCGACCCAGCTTTTCCCGACTTCGTATACCATCCAGGAAGAGAATTCATGCTTTCTCTTCCGCATCAATTTGGCCGCCTTGAACAGGTACTGCGCCCTCTTCGCGGGTTCGACCCGTTTCCACGACTGGAATACTTCATGGGCGGCCTCGACTGCCTTGTGCGCGATCTCCTCGTTGCCGTCGTAGAACGTACCGACGACCTGGTCGCGTTTTGATGGATTCAGCGATTTGAAGGAGTGATTTGTGCGAATGCGATCGCCGTTGACGACGAGAAAATATTCTTTGCCAAGCTCCGATTCGACCTTCTTGAGCGCGGCCTCAAAAGCCTGGCGATTGGACGATTTCGAGAAATCGGTCAGCGGTTCGTTCTTGAAAGTCGTGAGTTTGATCCTTCCAGCCTTTGCCATGACTTGCTCCTGCTATTGCTCATTGCGCTACTGACATGAAACGACATTTGCGAAACGGTCAAATATAGACAGAAATATCGCCTGTTTCAAGTGAATTAGGCTTCCCAAAACGTACTGGCTAGCGCTGCAGTCCAAGTCATTCATGATTCGACATCAAAGTCGAGCGTGAGTGAAAGCCGGAGACAACGTGGAAGAATTTCACGAACCAGTACTTGATGACCATCGTTCCAAGTTATTAATTGTAATGTGCTTGCCTAGAAATCCGTCTGTGGCCCGGCATTTGAATCAGCATCCCGTATGAACCGAAGAGCATCGAAAGCCTTCCAGGCCATCCATTCAGGCGTTTGTGACCACAAGTGGACGGTCCTGGTTTTCCTCCTGGTTCTGTTTCGTCCTCAACTGAGTGCGGGTCTGCGGAATGCCGTTCATGGTATCAAAGGCCCGGCGCGGTGTGAGCGGCACACAGTGCCTTTTCGTTTCTCATCGTCGGGGCCCCTGCAAACGTTCCGCATGGCCGGTCTGAGCCGCAGATCGGATGATGAAGACGGCTGCAGCGGGGACGGTGCGTGTGCATCGGAAGAAGATTGGGATGCCTACGAGGGAGACACAGATGACGGCGGAGGCTGCGGCGACGGGGAACAGGGGTGCGGCGCGGAAGACAACGGCTCATCCTCCACTGCGGAGGACGATGGCTGCAACGACGACGGCAGTTGCGAGGCTTCGGAAGAGACGAATGGAGAAGAGGCCTACTATGCAGACGACGGGTGTTCCTGCGGAGGAGAGACGGTGGTCGGAACGGGAGCTCAATCGGCCTTTCACAACACCACGCTGGTGATCGTTTTCACCCTGCAGCGTTCGGCCGTGATCCATCTCGCGGTGGAGACATCGGATTTCCATCCGATCGCCGTCCTCGTCCAGCAGGACTCGCTTGCGAGGGGCGCGCACCGATACCCGTGGAGCGGTGTATGCGGAAACGGACAGGTGATTCAGCCCGGATCGTATGCAGTAGTGCTCGAACTGAGCGAAGCAGGCCGGTCGCGCCGCTCCGTTCGAAGCTTCACGTACTCAGCCGTTAACGGATTTCAGGTGGACGGTACGCTGGAGTACACGGTGGATTTCGACCGCTGATCCACTCGCTAGAAATCGTCGTTCCCGGGAATCGCACGCCGGTGATGCGTCTTGCGGAAGAGGAACTGAAGCCCCATGCCTACAACGAACCCACCGAAATGGGCCCACCAGGCCACGCCTCCGAGACTTTCCGCTGCGATCAGGGAGGCCGTTCCCTGAAAGAACTGAAGAAGGATCCAGAATCCGAGGAAAAAGAGGGCGGGAACTTCGATGATCTGGAAGAAAAAGAGAATGGGCACAAAGGTGAGAACGCGCGACCGGGGAAACATCACGAGGTACGCGCCCATGACTCCGGCAATGGCGCCGCTCGCTCCGATCATGGGGACGGGGGACGCGGGATTGAGATAGGTGTGAATGAATCCGGCACTGAGCCCGCTGAGCGCATAGAAGGCAAGGAATCGCCCGTGGCCCATCCGGTCCTCCACGTTATCGCCGAAGATCCAAAGGTACCACATGTTTCCGATCACGTGCATCCATCCGCCGTGCAGGAACATTGATGACATGAAGGGAAAAAAGCGGTCACCGTACGCACCCGGCTGGAAGTCGGCCAGCCAAAAATAACGAGCCGGGATGATGCCGTACTCGTTCAAAAATGCCGGGAGGTGCGATCCCAACAGAATCTCGAACAAGAAGAGGACCGTGTTGACGACGATCAATCCTACGGTAACGGCGGGAAAGGATGCCGAAGGAATCGTATCTTTCAAGGGGATCATACCCGCTGCACCTTCAGACCGCGTTCCAGAAACGTCCTGAATTCGGCCAGCGCACGAGCCCGGTGGCTGATGCGGTTCTTGATTTCCGGCCCCAATTCCGCAAAGGTCTTTCCGTACTCAGGGATCCAGAATATCGGATCGTATCCGAAGCCGTGGCGGCCCTTTCGCTCGTCGATGATCTGCCCGTCACAGCAGCCTTCGAAGGTGTGGCTTGTCGCTCCATCCCGTTCGTACCCCTCCAGCGCCAGCACACAGCGGAAGCGTGCCGTCCGCCTCTCCGGACGGACATCGCTCAGCGCCGAGATCAGCTTGTCCATGTTCTTCTCTGCGTCGTGGGGGACCCCACCGTATCGTGCCGAACGCACGCCGGGTTCCCCGTCGAGGGCGTCGACTTCCAGACCCGAGTCGTCGCCCAGGGACGGCCATCCCGTGTAACGAAAGGCCGCGCGTGCTTTCTTGACGGCGTTTTCGAGCAAGGTCGCACCGTCCTCTTCGACGTCCTGAAAACCGGGGAATTCGTCCAATCCGTGCAGCGTCACCGGAACGCGGGATAGAATAAGGCGTATTTCAATGATCTTGTGGGGGTTCCGCGTGGCCAGCAGCAAGTGCATGCCCCAATATACCAAATTGGGGACGACATTCAACCGGAAACGCAGAGGTACGGACGGGGTCGTGCACTGCCGGAACGTGTATACAGAGGGTCGGTAAAGGGCTTATCGGGCGCCGGCTGCCGGTCATTCAAAGGCATAGTACTCGAACGACTCGATTTCGCAGTTGATCTTGTACCGCGCTTCAAGCCGCTGGGTAAAACCGAATTCGAGGATACGGCTGGATGGATGCCGCAAACGCACGATCATGGTGGCTGTGGCCGTGGGCTTGACGCAGGTGGTAAAAGAGGCAGGATACCAGGCCTCCAGAACGTCAAAACCGGCATACATGAGATCCCGCAAAACGGGCTCTGCCCCCTGTTCCCACTCCTGGCGGTCCGCCCTGAGGATGTTATAATAATAAACGGTCTCGTCCGGCGGCGGCAAATCACTTTTCGGGACCAGTTGCGGAACGGGCAGAGCAGGCATCTGTTCATCCAGGCAGGCGGACAACACGCCAACGGCGACCCCCAGACAAAGGATGAGCGTCCTCATGGCTACCTCCTTGGCGATGGACAAGCCGTTCTTAGATCCTCGATGCCGACGCGACGTACGAATGCAACTTTCAAAAGTACGATGCCCAGTCTCCGAAAGCAAGGACCAAATCGACCGTTGATTTATTAGAATTGCCATTTTGGAGCCAATCGTATACATTCATTCGTCCTCTTGCTCCGAACAACGACCCGGAAATATGGATTTGACCAGAGATGAAATGATGGAGGTGATGGCGGTTTTTAAGGAAGAAAGCCGCGAGCACCTGAAGGTATTTGACCGCTGCATCCGTGATCTGGAGAAGAACCCCTCGAGCGCGACGGCGCTGGAGGAATTCCACCGTACGGCGCACAGCATGAAAGGGGCCGCCCGGATCCTCGGCCTCGACCCCATCGAGCGGATCGGTTACGAACTCGAGGCCGGGTTCAAGTCCGCCAAAGATGGAAACCTTCGCATCACCGACGGTCATCTGAAGATCATTCGTGATGCCGTTCACGGGTTGCAAACGCTCATTGACAAACTTGCTGCCGAAGGGACGGTGGAAGGCTTTGATGTCGGCTCCATTCTCGATCGGCTTGCCGGGCTTCGATAAGCCGGAAGCATCTCGGTCGGGACCTTTTTTCCTGAGCGAGGGGGGTCGGGATGCGGTGGTTCTCCTCGTGCACGGCTTCACGTCCACGCCCTACTCCATGAGAGGGTTGGGGGAGGCGCTTTGGGAGGCCGGTTTCGATGCCAGAGGGATGTTGCTGCCGGGACACGGTACGACGCCCGCCGACCTCGGCAGGCAGGAATGGCCGGATTGGTATTGCGCCGTCGAAAAAGAATATCTGGAACTGAAGAACCGATATCGCTATGTCGTGCCGTGCGGACAATCGCTGGGCGGCTGTCTCTGCCTGATGCTTGCGTCATCATACCCGGTAACGGGCACTGTGTCCATGGCCTGCGGTGTTGATCTGCTCGGATGGAGGAAATACGTCTTGAGAATGCTATCTCCGTTCTTGTCGACGATTCGAAAAAAGCACGGACCGGACATAAAGGACGATCGCGGGCGGATGCTCGAAATTCATTATCCGGAAATGCCGGTGCGGGCCATCCTGCAGGTACAGGCACTGGTCGATGCATTGCGGGGTCGGTTGAACCGCGTGCACTCCCCGGTGCTGCTGATTCACGCGAGGCAGGACCATACGTTCAGGTTCGACAACATGGATTATCTGGACCGAATGATCGCATCACCTGTCCGGAAACGTCTTGTGCTGGAGAGCAGCTACCACGTGGTGACGCTCGATGAGGACCGAGAGCGAGTGAAGGAGGCCGTTGTGCAGTTCGTCCGGGAGGTGTGCCCGTGAAGGCCTTTACACCCGCGGAGGTGACGGTAGTCCGCGAGAAGCGTGTCGTCCTCATTCGATGGAGCGACGATCACAACAGCAGGTATCCGTTCGCGTACCTCCGTGCCGTCTGTCCCTGCGCCCACTGCGACGCCACGAAACACGGAGGCGCCGCGAACCCCGCGGGGCGAGATCCGAAGCTGTTCGAGGACATCGGCCTGAACAGCGTTTCCGAAGTCGGCCGCTATGCCCTGCGGTTTGCCTGGTCCGACGGCCATGATCTCGGTATCTTCTCCTATGCGTATCTTCGGTCCCGTTGTCCGTGCGGCATCTGTGAGAGCGAATTCGATGAAACCTGATCACCAACAGGGAAGCAACATGAAGACACGGTTGAGTTGGTTGTGCTTGTGTGTATTCTTGGCGGGTTGTCCCTCGACTCGAGAGGCGGCGAAATCCGACGACGATCTGGACCGGCTGGTGAAGGCGTCAGACCGTAATGCCGGCAAGAAGCTGGACTTTCTCGCCGACGAAAGAATGCCCAACGAGGAGTACGTCGTGACAGACACGGGAAGCGGCGACACTTCGGCGACAGTGGTGGAGTACAAGGAAGTCGTACCCACGAAAGGGGCAAAATACCGTGTGCAGGTGTTTTCGGGCTCGCCGTTGAATGCGTCCAGGAACCTGGCACGATTGGATTCGGTCCATCCAGGCGAAGTCTACATGGTTCGTGACTCGAAAAGCGACCACTGGAAAGTATGGGTCGGCAACTACATGATCCGAGAGGAGGCCGAAAGAGCAAGGGACCAAATGGTCCAACTCGGCTACCCCGACGCTTGGATCAACGAGATGCAGCCCCCCTACTCGTCGGAGGTCAAAGCCCAGGTTCCGCTTTTCTGGGTTCAAATCGGCTCGTATTCAGTGGAGTCTTCGGCCCTGAAGATCAAAACCGAGGTTGAGTCGAGGCAGCCGGACCGCGTAGAGGTCAGGATGAAGGACGGTGCCTGGAAAGTCTGGGTAGGCGGTTATCCGGAAAGAGGCCCGGCCGATGAACTCAAGCAGAAACTGGCCGGTCTCGGATACTCCGGATTTGTCGTGAAGTCCGAAGAGTAACCGACGTGATCGAATTACGGCACGTGACGGTGGTCTATCGGGGCCGCAAGAGCCTCGACGACGTGTCGCTCCAGATCGAGGCCGGCGAATTCGTGTATCTCCTGGGTCCGAGCGGTGCGGGTAAGAGCACGCTGTTGAAGCTGTTGTACGTGGACGTTGTGCCCGACTCCGGCCATCTGCACATCGGAGAATTCGACTCCCGCACGATCCGCAAGCGGGAGATACCCTACCTCAGGCGGCAGTTGGGCATTGTCTTTCAGGATTTTCGCCTGCTGCGCGACCGGTCGGTGTACGACAATATAGCCTTTACCTGCGTGGTCACGGGAACGCCCAAAGGCGAGATTCCGCGGAAAGTCATGCGCGTACTTGCCCAGGTCGGCTTGTCGAACAAGAAAAACCGGATGCCGTACGAACTGTCCGGAGGCGAGCAGCAGCGCGTTGTGATCGCCCGTGCGCTTGTCAACGAGCCGATGGTCCTGCTGGCGGACGAGCCCACCGGGAACCTCGATCCCGACACCGCAATGGAGATCATGAGCCTTCTATTGCGGATCAACGAAGACGGGACGGCCATCGTCATGGCCACCCATGATTACGAAATTGTAAAGAAGATCCCAAAGCGCATCATCCGCATTGATCGTGGGGTGCTGATGAGCGAGGAGGACCAAAGAATTGATAAGCATCTCTGAAATAGACAACGGTGTACGAAATCAGACTCAGCAGGTGGACAAGAGTATCCACGGCTGGTATCAGTTCGTCCTGGGCCGTAGTGCCTGTCGAAAAGCACTACCGCTTGGTCCGCTCTGAGGAGTTGTCTGAAAAAGAACTGCGATCGTACTTCAGAACTCACGCAGAAGATGACCGGGCGTCGCATTAAAAAGATCCTGATCGCCAATCGCGGGGAAATCGCCATCCGGGTCATGCGTGCGTGTCGAGAGCTGGGCATCGAATCGGCAGCCGTCTATTCGGAGGCCGATCGGACGGCTGCGCACGTTCGGTTGGCCGATGAGGCGTACTGCATCGGGCCCCCGCCCGCTTCGCAGAGCTACCTCGTCAAGGAATCCGTGCTGGAAGCGGCACGCAAGGCCCGGGCGGACGCCATTCATCCCGGCTACGGCTTTCTCAGCGAGAACGATACGTTTGCAGACCTTGTGCGGGATGCCGGCTTGATTTTCGTGGGACCGTCGGGGGACGCGATGCGGTTGATGGGCAACAAGACAGCGGCACGTGTTCTGGCCCGGCAAGCGGGCGTGCCCCTCGTGCCGGGGACCGACGAGGGTATCCGGAGCAAAGCGGAGGCGGCGCGTTGTGCCGCGGCCCTCGGGTATCCCGTACTGATCAAGGCCTCCGCCGGCGGCGGCGGAAAAGGCATGCGCATCGTCCGGAAGGAAGACGAGTTCACCGACGCGATCGACCGGGCACAGGGTGAAGCGCTATCGTCGTTCGGCAACGGAACGGTCTACATCGAGAAATACGTCACGGCCCCGCGCCACGTCGAAATCCAGGTTATCGGAGACGAACACGGTCGTATGGTCTACCTCGGCGAGCGGGAGTGCTCGATCCAGCGGCGGCACCAGAAGGTGGTCGAAGAGGCGCCCTCGTGCATCGTGACACCCGATATGCGGAGACGCATGGGTGAAGCGGCCGTTGCCCTTGCCCGCGCGGCCGGCTATTTCAATGCGGGTACCCTCGAATTTCTCGTCGATGCGGAACGAAATTTTTACTTCCTCGAAATGAACACGCGGCTCCAGGTCGAGCACCCCGTGACGGAGATGGTGACCGGGATCGACCTGGTCAAAGAGCAGATACGGATCGCCTCGGGGGGGCCGTTGTCCTTTTCACAAGAAGACATCCGCCTGAACGGCCATGCCATCGAATGCCGCGTCTACGCCGAGGACTGCGAGAACGATTTCGCGCCTTCCATCGGACGAATCGAACATCTCGAACCTTCCTACGGGCCCGGCATCCGCGAGGACAGTGGAGTCTTTGAGGGCGACGAAATATCGATCTACTACGATCCCATGATCTCGAAGCTCATCGCCTGGGCGCCGAGCCGGGCCGAGGCCATCCAGCGCATGCGTCGCGCGCTGAGGGAATACGCCATCGTCGGCGTGCAAACCACGGTCCCCTTCGGGCTGTTTGTCATGGAGAACGAGCGGTTCATCCGGGGTGATTTCGACACCGGCTTCGTCGAAAGGGAATTCCATCCGGAGAAGTTGAAGTACCGCGAAGAAAAAGTGGCCGCGGTGGCGGGTGCCGTTTACGACTATGTACGCAAGAAAGACCTTGCCGTCAGAGCAACATCGGCCGCGGACCGACCTCGGTTGTCGAGCAAGTGGAAGTTGAACGGCAGGCGGTGAATGGCCGCTCGCGGCAACGGAGCCGAGACCCGCGGACTGCCTGACCGGTGGAAAAAGAAAAAGCCCCGTCTTCGAGCGGGGCTTCTTGCTTTTGGAGCGAAGCGGCATCAGGGTCTGGCCATCGTGTCGCCCGGGGCCTTCTGCATCTCTTTCATCGCTTCCTCCTTGCCGCTTTCTTTGGCGGCCTCCAGCTGCATTTTTCGGATCGTGTACTTGAATTGATTGGGAGAGATTCGAGCCGTTCCCTGCGTGACAAAGGTCCCGAAGACGCCTTCCTTATCATCGTAGTACAGCCAGATATTGAACCCGTCGCGCAGTTCATCGATCAGGGCCGTCTCTTCGAGGAACTTCGCCGCTTTATCGCGCGGCAGGTTCTTTTCCTTGGTCAGGAAGTCCATGCACACGTCATAATGCGAATCGCCCATCCTGACCGCGTGCGGTTTGGGAAGGCGCGCCTTGATCTCGGTCAGTTCCTCGTTCATCCGATCGATCTGCTTGTCCTTGTCGATGATCTGCGTGAGCAAGCCGCGGTAGGTCAGGTCCTGTTCCTTCTCCACCATGTCCTGGATCTTCTTGAGTTGGTCCTGATTCAATCCGAGCATCGTGTCGGGGATCGTCAGTTGGTCGTCGGCCTTGCGGCTGGCGTTGAACTGGCGCACGGCGTCCATGATTTCCTTATTGATCTCTCCGATCTCTTCGTTCTTTTTCTGGACTTTCTTTACGAGACCGTTGAACTCTTCAATGCTCCCGACTTTTTTTTCGCCGCATCCGGCGATCACCACGGCGAGCATCAGCGTCATCCATCTCTCCACTATACGCATCTTCCGTTCTCCTTATTTATCGGCCGCAGCATAGGTGTACGGCGGGCGAACGTAACAAACGGGGTCAAGAAAAACAAGCGCATTCTGTTTCTAGACAAGGAAGTCGATGAATTGACAATAATGTATTCGCTATCCCTATAGCAATCAAGCCGAATTCCTCATGACGGTATGAGCCCGATCGTGAGATAAACGAGATGGGCAAACTGAACGTACTCGGGATACCGGGTTCGGAACGGCGTGTCGGTTCTTCGCAGGCACTCGATCACATCGGAGAGGCGCCGTGTTTTCGCGTGAGGCGATTTTCGCAGCAACTCTCCGTACAGGGCCACGGCCGATACGAAATCGAAAGCGTCCGAAGCGACACCGGCCGTCGGATCCGCGAGCGATACAGGGACTTCGACTTCCTCGGCCGCCTCGCCGCCGGGCCGTACGTATCGCAGCTTCAATGTCCCGGCAATGCCCGCGTGGGGATTCTTGAGTTTGAGTTCATAGAGCGCGACGGCGTAATGGCCCGCCCCGATCTCACCGCCGACGGGCCCTGCTTCCGTGAAGGACGCCGCTTTCATGGCCGACTTCTCGTATCCTACGAGTCGATAGGAATCGACAACATCCGGATCCCACACCGTCTGAATCCGTACGTCCCTGGCCACGATCTGCACGGTCCGCCAGTAGCCCTCCACGAACTGGCGCTCCGCTTCCGATTCACTGTCAAGGTAGTAGTGTCTGCCGTCGCCTTTGCGCGCCAGTTTCTCGAGCGCCGCATCGTGGTATTCTCCGACCCCGACGCCGCACGCCATAAGGTAGATACCGCGTTCCCGGCCCCTTTCTATCGTACCCAGGAGCGCGGGCGTCGTGGTCTGTCCCTTGTTGGCGACGCCGTCGGTCCACAGCATGACGTGGTTCACACAGGCGGTGTCGAATTGCCGCATCGCAACGCCATAAGCCGTACGAAGGCCCGTCTCCAGGTCGGTCCAGCCTTCGCTGCCGAGACTGTCCAGCGCACGGACCACTCGCATGAAATCGGCGGTCGGTTCTACGGCCACGCGCGCGACAGTGCCGAACGTGACCAGCGCCAGCCGGTCCGCCTGCGTGAGATTCGGCAGCATGCGCTGCAGCGAGTGCCGAACGAGACTGATCTTGCTTGCATCGTACATCGAGCCGGAAATATCCAGCAATAACGTCATCCGCAGCGGTTTGCGTTCCTCCGGCTTGAGCGTCCTGGACTGGACATCCACCTTGAGTAAAACGGTCGAATCGCTGATCGGAGATGGCCGGGAGGCCGTTCTTACCAGGAAGGGTTTGTCGAAGAAGATCGTATCGCGCAGGTCAAAGTAGTTGATCATCTCTTCGATGCGAACGGCGTCGGGAGGCGGAAGTCTTCGATAGTCAGTGAGGATTCGCCGGACGACCCCATACGAAGCACTGCTCACGTCAAGGCTGAAGGTAGAAGTTTTCTGCTGCGCGGTCGGGATGAACCCGGAGATTCCGTGGTCGGTGAACCTCATCTGTCCGATCTGGGATGCATACCAATCTTCGTAGTACATCTGCCGGTACTGCCATGAACTGACCCCTATGCCGCCGGAACCGACCCCGCCGCCGCCCGCACCCATCGAGGCGCCCAGCAACGATCCCGGATCGCCCAGGGAGGCTCTTCCATAGTAACCGAGATAACCGATACCACCGCCCCGGTGACGACTGATCGAAGGAGCGTCCGCGAGCACTTGCGATTCATGGCTCGGGTTCACCGGCGTCCGCAGGAATTCCATATCTCTGCCGCCGTACTCCAGTCGCGTTTGGCCCGTCAGTTCATCCAGATTCATCATCAGCGTCCTGTGAAGGACCAGCCAGTCGGGCATCATTCTCATTCTCACATGGAGCTTCTGACTGTCTGCCAGCGCGACGGACGCGAGGATAAGGTGCTGATGGTCCGGCGTCCGGATCGTCAGGCGGTACGTTCCTGACGCGAGGCTGTCGAAGACGAAGCTACCGAAGGAGTCGATCGGGGCCACCCGTTGCGAATCGTTCAGGACCACCGAGCCGCTCTGCAGGACCCGCCCGGTCACCATATCGGAAAGGGATCCGGCAATGGAACTGAGCCGCAGCTTTTCCGAGGGCTGCCGGCCGCAGCCGATCGCTGCGCCGATCAGGACCAGCGCAAAAAGAAAACGTTTCATGAGTCCTCCTCCGATGAGGTTGGGGTAGGTAGCCGTAGGGTCGATTGCTCTGACCTTGTCGGAAATCGCCCGGGACGTTGAGTGTCTTCAGACGATCACCGGTGAAATGTATCGGCTCGCTCGCGTTTTTGCAATGCAATACTTATGGGTTCTCTGAAGGACCTCTTGAATCCACCACGTGTACGGGCGTGAGGAGGGTCACTATAACGCCTGCGGGGCTGGGATCAAGCACCCTTGTCAGAGTTATCATCCAGCGTCGATTGCCGAACAAAGACTCTGGGAATGAACATCGGAACTTTTTCCTTGTATTTTTTGTAACTCAGTCCGAAGCGGCGTTCTAACTCTGGTTCCTCGATGACCTTAAGCGATATCACATTGAGCAGGAAGAAAATCGGCGTCCAGAGCAAAAGCATTGAGGTTGAGTTCAGGCAGAACCCAAGTCCAAAGAGGCAGGCAAAGACGCCGCTCAACATCGGATTGCGGACCATGGCATATGGCCCCCTTGCAACAAGCTCACGGGGCGGATTGAACGGAACAGGCGTGCCGTGTGCTTTTCTGAACAGGACCATGCACCAGATCCAGAGCGCCAGACCCGGTACTAGCAGTGAAAGTCCGATACTGAATGCTATTGCTGTCGGAAGCAATGGCCGCAGATCCCATACGCGGTCCGTGTGCACGCTTCCAAAAACGGCGAGAAGCAGCAAGCCCGTAAAGATCATCAACCCCACTGGAGTCAAAAGGGTGCGTCGACTCTCAGAGCCGGTCGCTACTGAATGGAACATCTCATGCAATTTCACTTCACGGTTCACCTGTTCCGCCGGGGTTCGGCAGCAAGTGTAAACAATTTCATTCATGCCCTCAATAATAACTTGCGTTTATAAGGCTTTTCTTATAATTTTGTGAACCGCTGGACATTTCGGTTCAAGGTCCGACCATATTCCATTCGGAGCGAGCTATGAAAGCAAAGGTGTTCGAGAACGGTGTACTATTGGTGATCGCCCTGGCCTTCACCGCAGACGCGAGCGCCCAGATCGGGAGTGTGTCGGCCGGCACCGATCGATACGGTACGTTCTATGCCTTTTCTGCCCGTTCCATCGGGAAGACCAATTTCTTCATGTTCCAGAACATCAAGTATTTCAGCGGCAACGCCGACCGCTTTGACGGCAGCACCACGTCCAGCGAGAGTGTCAGCGATTTTGGACTTCAGTTGGGCTTCAACCTGGGCATCAGCAGTGAGTCCGACATTGTATTCAGCGGAAATTTCCTTCAAACCCCCAATCGCGCGCCGAGCATACCTCAAGACCAGGTTCTTACGCTATCAGAGAACCTCGACATTCCGGATGATTTCTATCTGAACTTGAGATACCTGCCCTTTTCCTGGTCCAAGAACCGGATCAACATGGGTTTCATGGGCTCATTGAAGTTCGAGGGTAACGGTTTTCCCAACGCACCGTTCCAGGTCTATTCGTCGGGAAAGGCCGAAGCGGGATTTGCGCTCTTGACGTCCTATTTCCAGAAAGCGGACGTGCCCGAGACCGGTTACTCGATGCACCTGAATCTCCAATACTGGAACCATTTGGACAACGGCGAGTACCTGAACTATTACGGCATCAATAATGTGTCGGCCAGCGGCCCGAATGGACCGTCGTTGGTGGACACGGCGATCTCCAAAAACAATACATCCAGTTTCCGCTACGCATTGGGGTTGTCGTATCCCTTCATCATCGGTGAAGACTATCTGTACGTGATTGCAGATGTGTACGGGCACATGTTTCTGGCCAAACCGGCACCGGCCGCTTACAGCCGCCAGAACTTCGCCTATGCGGCGCTGGGGGTCAAGTATCAGATGATGGACTGGCTTGCGATCCATCTCGGTGGTGAGTTCCAGATCCTGAAAAGCACGACGGAGAAGACGGTCTCGAGTGCGGCAACGGGCATCGAGGACCTGACCGTATCGGGTTCCGATTATCCTTCCTGGCGGCTGATTGCCGGGGTTACCATGCCGTTGTCGCCGCGGGCGGCCACCTACCAGCCGGTCGTCCAAACCGTGACGGAAGTGCAGCGCGAGGACCGCAAGAAGAAGGAAGTGGAGAGCATCCTGTACAGCGAGCAGGAGATCCAGAAGCGCAGCGTCAATTTTCAACCTGTTCGCCAGTTGCGGAGTATCTACAAGGATGCCGTGAACGAATACCTGAAGGTGTTGGAGCCGAAAGACAAGAAGCCGGTCGAGGAGTACGAGATACCCGTGGAGGACGAAGGAAATCCTTGATTTCGCAATGACGAAGGAAAAGAGGATACGACCGCGATGAAACTCTCCAAAGACATTGTGATTGTCGAGGGCGCGCGTACCGCTTTCGGCAAGTTCGGCGGAACGCTCAAAGACTTCACGGCCACTCAGCTCGGCGTGGTTGCTTCGGTCGAAGCCATGCGGCGTGCCGGCGTCAAGCCCGAGGCGATCGACCACGTGGTGTTCGGTAACGCGTCGCAGACCAGCGCCGATGCCATTTACCTAGCGCGCCACGTGGCCCTGCAGTCCGGGCTGGCCCAGACCGTACCGGCGCTGACGCTCAACCGTTTGTGCGGCTCGGGATTTGAAGCCATCATCGAGGCCGCCCGGCAGATACTGATCGGCGAGTCTGAGGTCGTACTGGCCGGAGGAACCGAGAGTATGAGCCAGTCGCCGTTCGTCGTGCGAGGAACGCGCTTCGGCGTGGCACTGGGTCAGGCGATGAAGTTCGAGGACCAGCTGTGGGAGGCCCTCACGGATCCCCAGTGCGGTTTTTCCATGGCCCAGACGGCGGAGAACCTGGCCGACCGGATGAAGATCTCGCGTACGGACTGCGATGCGTACGCGTATCTCAGCCAGATGCGCGCCAAGGAGGCGATCGTTTCCGGCCGCCTCAAGGAAGAGATCACCCCGATCGAGATCAAGACCCGCAAGGGTGTGAAGGTGTTCGATACCGACGAGCATCCACGGCCCGAGACGACGCCGGAAGGGCTGGCCACTCTGGCTCCGTATTTCAAGAAAGACGGGACCATCACGGCGGGCAATGCCTCCGGCATCTGCGACGGCGCGGCAGCGGTCGTCGTGACGTCGATGGAAACGGCGAAGGCCAGGGGATGGCGGCCCATCGGACGGATCGTGACGTGGGGAACGGTGGGTGTGGAACCGGAGATCATGGGGATCGGTCCGGTGCCGGCCTCCCGAAAAGCGCTGAAAAACGTCGACATGAAATTGTCCCAGATCGATATTGTCGAGATCAACGAGGCCTTTGCGCCGCAGTACCTTGCGGTCGAGAGGGAACTCGGACTCAACCGCGACATCACCAACGTCAACGGCGGTGCGATCGCGCTGGGCCATCCGCTGGCCGCGTCCGGAGCGCGTCTGGTGCTTACGGCATTGTACGAACTGCGCCGGCGGAAGAGACAACTGGCTCTCACGTCTGCATGCATCGGCGGCGGACAGGGTACCGCCGTCATCGTCGAGGCCCTCTAATCCGTTCCACATTCTCGTGTCGATAAACGAAAGGAGGTACTTTGCGTAACCTGATCTGGTTCGTGTTTGTCGCTGTGTTGCTGGACGGCTGCTCGGATGGAAACGATTCACCTACGACGCAGACGACGCCTCCGGACATCGATACCGTGTTTCGCACGTACTGCGACGGCGGCACCTGCCACTTTCCCGACGATCACGGATTTGCCAGGTCGCTGCACGATACGGTGGGTGGCGGTCTGGACCTTTCGTCATGGTCTACTTTGTTCGCCGGGTCCAATCATGGCGCGGTGGTGATCCCGTATGCGGCCCGTTTCAGTCATCTGGTGGAGCATATCGAGGGCACCCGTACGCCCATCATGCCGCCGGGCGGTCTCATGCCTGTGGCCGAGATCGACCGGATCCGCAACTGGATCGACAACGGGGCCCCGACCGAGGAAGGCCAGGAAGCTTTTGACGACGTGGATGATCGCCTCTGTACAACGAACCAGGGGGTCGACGCGGTCACCGTCATCGACGAGGCCAGCCTTCTCGAGATGAGGATCTGGGAAGTGGGCGACCGCACGGAGATTGAGAGCCCTCACGGCGTGCAGATCTCACCCGACGGCCACTATTTCTATGTTTCGATGATTGCCACGGGCGATGTCTTCAAATACGACGCGTGGACCGGACAGATGATTGGAAAGGCCAGTCTGGGGCAACCAGTGGCCTTGATCAAGCTCTCTGCCGACGGTCGAACCCTATACGTGACCACGAATTTTCAGGTCAACAACACCGGGCAGAACGGAAGCATCACGGCCATCAAGACCGCAGACATGAGCGTCGTGACGTCCGTCCTCGTTGGCATCAGTCCGCACGGCATCAACGTTTCCCGGGACGGGCGATGGCTCTACGTAACCGCCGTGTATTCCGACCGCATCTATGTCGTCGACACGCAAAGCAACGGCGTATACACGACGTTCGATGTTGCGTCCGACGTCGGTCCATCGCCGCTGTACGAGCCCTACCATGTCGGCGTGGGGCCGAAGAACCCGAGCGGATACGAGGACTACTTGTTCATCACCTGCCGAAAGAACGGCCAGGTGCGCGTATTCCAGCGGGCCGGAGACGCCGCTCCCGTTTTCTCCTTCGTGGATAGTGTGCTGGTTGGTTCTACGACGAACTCCAAGCCCATTCAACTGGATGTGACTCCGGACGGGCAGTTTATTTACGTCGCGAATTCCAACGACAGCAGTATTTCCGTGATTCGGAAGGTGGGAACGGACTGGAGTTTATTCCAGACGATCACGGCGCAGACGGACTCGGGAGGCCGGGTGCATAGGCTGGCCCAGCCGAACGGTGTGGCCGTAAGCCGCGATGGACTGCGTGTCTACGTGTCGAATCGCAATCTATTCGGCAGTGTTCCGCCCCACCACGGAGGGGCGGGCGGCGTAGGATTGCTGAGTGTGATCGATGTAGCCACCAATTTGATCGTTAAGACGATCGAGTTGCAGCCCGACGCCTACAGTGTGGTCTGGTCGCCCTGAGGCGATTCGAGCACCGGAGCGGCCTCGGCCGGCTTAAACGGTTCGCTCTTCAGCGCCTCCTCCAACATTCGGTTCATCGTTTCCGAGGGACAGAAGAATCGCCATACTATCCAGCAGGCAGCCAGACAGACAACTGTGCACATGGCGCCGCCTTCGGGGCCGAACGTTCCTCCCGTAATCCAGTCGGGTCCTGTCTCCTGTGAGATCGACAGCGGCTGAGTGACCGTCGTGCCGCTGACCGGCAGTCCCCAAATGTAACCCTGCGTGAAATTCCACGCAATGTGAATGCCTATAGCCAGCCAGAGGGAACGCGTTTGCAAATAGGCCAGCGACAACAGCACCCCGGCCAGTATGATATTGACAATACCAAATGGCGTGACATTAGGGTTGCCCATGTGTGCCACGCCGAACAGGCCGGAAAAAAGCACCACCGCCGGTAGTTTTCCCACGCCTTCTATCAGCGATTGGAACAGATAGCCACGGAACAATACTTCCTCGTGAATGCCCACGCCGACGAACAGCACCACATTCATCAACAACCCCCCAAGGACATATTCCGTTTCCGACCCTCCTATTTGAATGTCCTCGAATCCCATGGCCCACATGGCGCCGACGGCCGTCGTGAGCATGAGGAACCCGATGAGCAGTCCCCATCCCAGATCGATGAACGAGCGCGAACGGAGGGTCAGTCCCAGGGAGGAGAAACTGCGCTTGTCGATGAATCGAAACAGTACGGCCACCGCCGCCAACGAAACCAGCGTGGATACGGCCACCGTGAACGCTTCCTTGTACGACTTCTCGGGGATGAACCGAAGCGCAAGAAACACGAGCGGAGTCATGGCCGCGAGCAGAAGAGCGTAAGAGAGAAAGTACAGGGACATGCGCCAGACGGCTCGCAGTTGGTGGCGCGGATTGATGAATATCGTTCTAAGGTTCAAGAGGTTGGCTCCGTTATGTGATCTGACCGTGTAAGTGAGGAAATTGTTTCAACAGTTGTTCGGTGTCGATCATTTCGAAGTCGTGGTAATCAAACCCCGGCGTGACCGTGCACCCAGCCAGCGTATAAGCGCCCTCCGATCGCGCGGATTGCCAGTAGCGGGCCGGGACCAAGAGCTGCGGCACATTGCCTTGGTCGAGATCGATGCCCAACCGACAGCGCGACAGCACTCCTACGGGGGAGATGAGGGAAAGTTCCAGCGGGTGGCCGGCGTGAAAGAAATACATTTCGTCGTGCACAACGCGGTGCCACCGGGAGACCTCGCCGCCTCGCAACAGGAAGTAGATCGAGGTTCCGCAGGAACGCGGAGGGTCCCTTCGGGCTTCGGAGGGGCAGCGGTACGTTTCACGAAACGCGCCGCCTTCGGGGTGAGGCTGCAGTTCCAGTATCCGGATAATGTCGTCAGCCGTCATCCGGTCATTTCATGTTGTGGAACACGGCCTGCACGTCGTCGTCCTCGTCGAGTTTGTCGATCAAGGCCTGCACCTCGCCCGCACGGTCGTCATCCAGTTCCGTGCTGGCCGTGGGAATACGCTGGATGTCGGCGCTGAGCACGTTGATGCTCTTTTGTTCAAGCCCCTTTTGCATGGCCGCGTAGTCTTCGAACCGGGTGTATACGACCGCCTCGCCTTCTCCCGTCTCGATTTCATCCGCGCCCAGGTCGATCAAGTCCAATTCGAGCGCCTCCTCGTCCTTCCCCTCCGTGCTGATGCGAAAGACACCCTTGCGCTCGAACATAAACGCGACGGAGTTGGTGGTGCCGAGTGAGCCGCCATTCTTGGACAGCAGATGGCGGATGTTGGCCACCGTCCGTGTCGGGTTGTCGGTGGCACATTCGATCATCAGGGCGATGCCGTGCGGCCCGTAGGCCTCGTACACGATTTCCTCCAGGTCCTTGTCCTCTTTGTTCGAGGCCCGCCGGATGGCGGCTTCGATCCGGTCCTTGGGCATGTTGACCGTCTTGGCCATCTGGATGGCCATTCGCAGGCGCGGGTTGTTGTCGGGGTCGGGGCCGCCCAACCTGACGGCTACAGCGATTTCCTTGCCGATCTTGGTGAAAGCTTTGGACATCCGCGCAAAACGTGCGAACATCTTGTACTTCCGCTTTTCAAATATGCGTCCCATGGTTTCTATCCCGCTGATGAATGGCCCGGAAGCCTCGCCCGAGGAATTCAGCCGTCGACCGGACACCTGATAAAAGTCATGTCCGATCAGGCTTTCCTCGCTTAAATTGCACCAAGTTAGACAAGTAAGATAAAGAATCAAGCCCCCGTGCAATCCCTCAAAACCGGAGGGCCCCATGGCCAATTTCTATCGTGACAACCAGGACCTTCAGTTCCGCATGAAGCACGCGGACCTGCGCCGGATCGTGGAACTGAAAGAGCAGAACTTCGCCGACAAGGACGTATACGACACCGCACCCTCTACGGTAAAGGAGGCCGTGGAAACGTACGAGAGCGTTCTCGAGCTGGTCGGTGACATTGCCGCCAACGTCATTGCGCCCAGGGCTGCAGAAGTCGACCGGGAAGGGGCCCACTTCAACAACGGAGAGGTGACGTATGCCAGAGGCACGATCGAAGCGCTGAACGTGTGCAAAGAGGCCCAGCTGTTCGGTTTCACACTGCCGCGGCAGTACGGCGGGCTGAACTGTCCCGTAACCGTGTATACCATGGCCATCGACATGATCTCCCGAGCCGACGCGGCGTTCATGAATATCTACGGCCTGCAGGACGATATTGCCGGAACGATCAACAAATTCGCCGACGAGGAGATCAAGAAGAAATACCTTCCGCGGTTGTGTGCCGGTGAGGCCACGTCTTCCATGGCCCTCACGGAGCCCGACGCCGGGAGCGATCTGCAGGCCGTGTCGCTCAAGGCGCGGTTCTGCGACGACAAGGGTTGGTTGCTGAGCGGCGTCAAACATTTCATCACGAACGGCTGCGGTGAGATCTCGCTGGTCCTGGCACGGAGCGAGGAGGGCACGACCGACGGGCGCGGGCTGTCGATGTTCCTCTACGAACGGGACGAGCACATGATCATCCGGCGAATCGAACACAAAATGGGCATCCACGGCTCGCCTACGTGCGAATTACAATTTACCGATGCCCCGGCCTTGTTGATCGGGCAGCGGAGGATGGGTCTGATCAAATACGTGATGGCGTTGATGAACGAAGCGCGGGTCGGCGTGTCCGCACAGGCCATCGGCATTGCGGAAGCCGCGTACCGGGCCGCGAAGAAGTACTCTGAAGAACGTGTCCAATTCAAGACCGCCATCAAACATCTGATACCGGTCACAGAGATGCTGATGAATATGAGGGTCAAGATCGAGGCCGGCCGCGCCCTCCTGTACGAAACCACCCGGATGGTCGATCTGAAGGACGGGCTGGAGCGTCTATTGGAGCAGCGAGCCGAGCCCGACCGGGACCTGCGCGACGAGGCCCGCAAGTACTCGGCGTACGCCGCCATGCTGACGCCCATGTGCAAGGCGTATACGACCGAAATGGCCAACGAGGTGGCCTACGACGCCGTCCAGGTCCATGGGGGCATGGGTTACATGAGCGAGTTCGATGCGGAGCGATTTTACCGTGACGTGCGCATCACGAACATCTACGAAGGTACGACGCAGATGCAGATCGTGGCGGCCATCAGCGGTATCACGAAGGGTTCGTTTGCAGAACTACTGAGGGATCTGGAGACGGCGTGCGAGGCGTCCGGCGATGCCGGCGACCTGGGCAGGGTGCGTACGATGCGGACTCAGCTGGAAAACGCTCTACAGTTCGTTCGGGACAAGAAGCAGAACGACGTGCTCACCTACCACTCCCGACGGCTCGTGGAAATGGCGACTCACGTGTTGATCGGATATCTGTTGGTGCGGGATGCGTCCGCGTCCGGCCGTAAGAAGGACGTGTTAGATTACTTCCTGGAGTACGCCATTCCCGATGTGACCATGAAGTCTCGGATGATCGTCAGCGACCCATCGACCCTTCTGACGAAAAAGGAATCCATTCTCGACGGGCAGAATTAGCGGGCCGTCAGCACGGAACGGTGCCACCGAACTACATGCCGACGATATGGTATCCGCAGTCCACGTAGATCACCTCGCCGGTGATGCCGCTGGACCACGGGGAGCATAAGAACAGACCCACGTTACCGACTTCGTCGACCTCCACGTTTCGACGCAGAGGGGCTTTTTCCGGAATCACATCCAGAATCTTCGTGAAGCCTGAGATGCCGCGCGCCGCGAGGGTGTTGAGGGGTCCGGCCGAGATGGCGTTGACGCGGATCTGGCGGTGGCCCATATCGGCCGCGAGGTACCGTACACTCGCCTCTAGAGAGGCCTTGGCAACGCCCATCACGTTGTAGCCGGGGACGACTTTCTCGGATCCGTAGTACGTAAGGGTCAGAATGGCCCCGCCGTTGCCGTGCATGAGGGGAAACGCGTGATTGGCCAACGTGACGAGGGAATAGGCACTGATATTGTGGGCCAGCAGGAACCCATCCCGACTGGTCCGATGGAAGTCCTTCTTCAGGTCTTCCTTGTCGGCAAACGCCATGGAATGGACAAGAAAATCTATGTGCGGCATGTCCTGCTTGAGATCGTGGAAGAGCTTCTCCACTTCGTGGTCCTTGGAAACGTCGCACCGGTACAGCAACTTGCTGTCCAATTCGGCGGCCAGTTCCTCGACGTTGTCCCGGAGAACTTCGCTCTGGTAAGCAAAGGCCAGTCTGGCGCCTTCGCGGTGAAGGCTTTTAGCGATGGCGTGCGCAATGCTGCGCTTGTTCGCGACACCGCATATGAGACCCTGTTTGCCGTGCATGAGCATACGTTGGACTCCTCCCTGAATAATAAAGTGTGACTCCAATGTAATCAAATTCACCTTGCCGCTCAAGAAAAACAACGGTCTGAATTCCGTATTGGTTGTGGCAATAGCACCCGCGATTGCCGCAAGCTTTAGCTCGTGGATAATGGGAGCACCAATTCTAACGGCAAAGTATCCTCTCCGACTTCCACCCAACGGCAGGCTTCCTATCCATTTCCCGCAGAAAGCCTGTTCATCCTACTCCGTGGAGATACGACATGAACGCTCTTTGCGGTATGGTCAAAAGCAGGCCTTTCATCGCTGAATTCAGAACGGACCGTCCTCGAGGGGAGGCAGCCGTTGCGGTTGGTGACGATCGGTCATGTAGGCGCCGGTCTCACGGCCTCTTCCCGGTCGGCGGGGGACAATTGAGCACGTTGGCGCGTCTTCGGTGGATTAGGCATTGACTTGACCTCCGGTTATTCCTCTTTAAACCTATTTTTTGAGGAGGCTTTTATGAAGCGCTCTTTGGTTATCGTATGTCTGCTGGCGGCCCTTGGCGTTGC
>JBBIJR010000017.1:0-28620 GCA_037445875.1 Bacteroidota bacterium
GTGTGCAGGGACTACACCCTTCCCGCCTACTGCGACCACACAACGCTGCTCATTGCCTCGAGCTATTCCGGTCACACAGAGGAGACGTTGGAGGCCGTGCGACAGGGCCTCAGGCTGCAAGCACGCATTGTAGCCCTGACAACCGGAGGAGAACTGTCCCAACTGGGAAAGGAATCGTCGTTTCCCGTCGTTGTGTTGCCGGGCGGACTGCAGCCGCGTCAGAGTATTGGATATTCGGCGGTGACCGTTTACGCATTGCTGTCCCATCTCCTGCTAGGTGGTTTTTCGCCTGAGGATGTGCAGGAGGCTGAGACCTCTGTCCGTCTCCAGGCACGGTCGTACCGCTTGCCTGCATCCGGTCCGACGCATCTGGCCGAACGCGCCGCGCAATTGTCGAGCCGTCCGTTTATCGTCCACGCGTCTGAGGCCAATTCGGCCGCCGCACTTCGCCTGAAGGGCCAGCTCTCGGAGAATGCCAAGATGTTAGCTTTTTCGAGCACCATACCGGAGATGAATCATAACGAGATCGTAGGATGGGAGATGATCAAGAAGGGTCCCTCATCGTTCTCCGTCGTCCTGATTCGCGATCGTCACGACCATCCGCAGGTACAAAAGCGGTTCGAGTTCGTCAAGGGAATGCTGGCCGGACACACGATAACCGAGGAATTCTGGGCGGAGGGCAATGGCCGCTTTGCCCGGTTGCTTTCTGCCCTTTACTATGCCGACTGGTTGAGCTTCTACGTGGCGCTGGCCCGAGGCGAGGATCCGACGCCGGTCGACGCCATCACCGCGCTCAAGCGACATCTATCGCGTTCCTAACGAATCAAAAGAACGCCCGGAATTCCGCCCCGCCAAAATGAATCATGTTCTGGCCCGGCTCCTTTCGCCCCTGATAGTTGATCGAGGCATTCACGTGATTACTGATGCGATAGTCCACGTTGAACAGCCACCGGATGTTCCAGCCCTGGAGGTTCCCATCCGTTAATTCAAATGGGAGCGATCCTGTAACGTTTCGCGCCCGGACATGCGTGAATTCCGTAGACAACGATGCTCTGCCTTTCTGGCGGAAGGCATAGACCAGTTCCGGCTGGACGGAGATCTGCCGTGCACTCACGCTGCTGACCTTATCCCGCGACGAAATGCCGGCAAACCGGACATTGGCTTCCAGCTGCCGAACCGGTCGAGCAAAAAGAGCCGGCAGAATCTTGAAGCGGCGAAGCTCGAAATTCTGGCCCAGGCCGGTCACGGTCACCGTTGAAAATTTTTTGTTGCTTTCGTACTCCGCCTCGGCTTCCCACGCGATGGCCGCAGTCATCTGTCTTCGAAGTCGCACGTTCTCCAGTTCTCGTCTTCTGCGTTCTCGTCCATCCAGGAGCGCACCGCTAAGATTCTTTTGCAGTTCGTAGCGCAGGCGCAACGAGGCCGCCTGGTCCGTACGAACGCTATACACATCCTGCCGAAGAAACACAGACCCGCGGAGGGTTTGTTGTTCATCCTGAAACTTCCGCCAGTCGAGAAAATAGAACGAAAGCATGGGCTTGCGCTGATTCTCTTCAATGCGCAGAATGGTTTCTGCGGAAAGCGTCCGAAGGATGGCCTTGTATCGGCTCTGCGAGTCCGGTACGATCGTGGTTGGGAAGAAGCGGCCCATGTCTATTCGAACGCGAACACCGAACTTCAGATCCACAATGGGCGTGAAATCACCGCTTCGTACCGAGCCCTGGATCCAGTCGCCCTGTCCCTGCGGGACCTGTTTGAAACTGTCGGGCGAAACCTGAGTGAAGTTTCCTGTATTAGGCTGGACCCGCACGAAGATCAGCTTGCGGTCCTGTATGCGTTCCTCCGATATCTGGTAGTTCATATTGATGGCCACGGCCCGGTTCCACGGATAGAAGTCAACGGTCGAGCTGACCAAATTGGTGAGTTTGTCCAAGTTATCTGCGTTCCGGAAGTCTCCCCGGAATCGCTTTTCCCGGTGAATGAACTCCAAGGCCGACGTCAGGTTTTGCCAGTCGGTGACCGTCCAGTAGTATCTCTGCGTCGTGGCCAGGGAGACCGTCCCGTTGAGCGAATCCACCAGTGAGTTGGAGGCGCGATCAAATCTGGCCTCAAACATCGCTCCGAATTGGGTCATCTTGAACCCAACTATGTCCAGCCTGGGGCGGTACAACTGATAGGACGAGCCGAACGCCGAGTCGTTTGCCGACCTCCGGTCGATGCGTTCGCTCTCCAGATCAAAGCCCGGTCGAGTCTTCCACCAGGAATGGGTGCTATGGACATAATGCCTCACGATGTCCGCATCCGTGCCGCCGTCCCTGGAGCGGATGGTCTCGACCCGGTAGTCCGTTGCGGGCCAATCCTCGAATTCCGTCCTGACACCGCCACCAAGGCGTCTCGAGGAAAATTGTTCACCACGAGCCAGCTTTCCGTAGAATCCGGTCAGGTTAAGCTTCTTCATTGGCCGATAGTTCAGCGCCAAATCGAGGAGGTCCTCTCCCGGGAAGGGAGAAGCCGCCAAGGGGCTACCGGGTGTTTGAATATTCCAGTCGCGATTAAACTCTGCGTCATTCAGGCGGTCCACCTGTCGAAACGAGCTGTCCACGTGCCGAAAGCGGCCGCTCAGGTCCATCTCCCCCAGATTCTTCCCCGCCCAGCCGAGCTTCTGACGGCGGATGTTGGATGTTGCAAGGTAAGCATTTCCCGTGCGGCCACCCGGAGAATACGCATTGACGTCGAACGAACTGAGCGCCACTTCCCCACCGACCTCTACATTGGATACCGGCCGGGCCTTCATAAAAACGGTACCGGTGGTCGTACGGGTTGGCAGGGTTAGCGGTACGAGCGGAAGAAAACTGCCCCGCTCCTTACCCACAAAGACGTACTCTCCGAGGATATCGCCCCTCGTATAGTCGCCGATCGATGCCCCGACGTCGGTGAATCTCACACGATAATCTCCGATGGTGTCCGGTCCCACGTACGCGTATATCGAATCTCCCGTGACTGTGTCGAGCTTCTTGACGTACATTCCATTCCCAACCCCGACGTATGTGGCTCCGTCAACGAGGACCACGGTACCTCTCTGTGCCAGGCTGTCGTCGTCGATTCGCGACAGCGAGTCTACCAATGCATCGGAGAGAGTGAGGTTGATCGGATTGTTCTTGTCGTCGGCCTCGTGAATCAGCGTGCCGCCGAAGGTCAGTTTCCGGTCGAACCATTGGGTAGTGAGGCCGGCGGAAAAACTGTTCCTTCGGAAGATACCGTCGCTGTACTCAAAATCCACTACCACTCTGGATTCGGATGTGATCAGCCGCTTCCGCGTAAAGGTGAGCTGACCGGCGCTGTAGTCCATCACGTAGTCGTTGTCCTCACCTCTCGTCAGGATTACTCCGTTGAGCCAGACTTTTTCCGTTCCCGCCACAATCAGAATGCCCCTTTCTCCGTTTTCGCCTGACAACTCATAGGGACCCTGAACACCCTCCTGGATCACCAGCGTCTGGGTGGTGTACTTTCCCTTTGTCGAAGCAAGCGCAAGGTCAGCGTCTACACGCTCTTTGCGGACTGCCGCCCGCACTCCCTGCAGCTTTCGTGAGTAGTCCCCAAACTCCGTGCCTGTCAGATTCACCCCGAAATCGCCGAACGTCGCAATATACTGATCCGCTTTCCTGACTTCGATGAACACCTTGTCGATCTCCTGAAGATTCTCCGTATTGCCCTCCGGCTGGATCGGGGTATTCTCGTCGGTCAGGGATGCCTCAAGCGTTACGTCGTCCGTGACATTGCCTGAAAGCTGTATGTTCAGACCGGAGTTCAATGTGAAATCCTGGTTCGATCCGATCGAGAACCCGCGCGTGATACTTCCACTTCCAGTGATCCTGGAGGACTCGAACAGGCTGCCGGCAGCTCCGTAGCCTGTCACGACCCTCGTTGTTGCCACTTCCTTGTTCGCGCTGTCGTAGCGGACGACTTCCGTTATCAGTTTCCGATGGAAATACTCGCTTCGCAGGCGGAAGGGAAAAACGGAGTACGACACCGATACGGTCACATCGCGGGCCAGCAGGTACGCAAACCGGATCTCTCCGAAACGGTAGTTGATCTCGTAGTCCTGATCTCGAACAAGGTGCAAGGGACCTATCGTGATCTGCTCGCTACCGACGACAATGAACTCGTCGGGGAGACTGTAGAGCGTATCCCGGTCCAGCCCCGTAAACGAAACCCGTCGATGAAGCAAGGAGAGGGCCGGAGGCGCCGGGCGCCGTGAGAGGGTAGAATCGACAATGTGATAGACGGGAAAGGATGAGGTATCGGTCTGGGGCCAGAGTGAGGGTGACGCAGACAAGAATAATACCAGCAGCGCCCAGCGGTGTATCGGACGCATTTACTCTTCGCTTTCGACGACCTGGAACACCGCAATGGTTCCTGAATATGCGTCCAATACGTACAGCCGGTCGCGGAGAATGTCTACGGCCTTGATCCCTTCAAACGTATGTCCCTGGAGGGCCGTAAGCGGCTGACCGGACGGATCAAAGACCAGAACCGTTCTGCGTCCTGCATCGGCCACGTAGCACCGCCCTTGCCCGTCCACCGCAACGTCGACGGGCCGTTCGAGCCCTTCCGTGATTTCACCGAGGGGGTTTCCGTAATAGTCGAATCGGACAATTCGCGATTCGTCCACTACATAGACGAACTGACCCGTCGTCGTCAATCGAGCGGGCCGCGTCAACCGGCCTCTACCCGTGGAGAAACCGCCAAACCTGGCGTCCAGCCTTGCAAATCGGTTTATTTTGAGGATTACGGACTGTTCGGGGTCCGAAGAGAAGAGATCTCCTTGAGAGGAGACAGCAACGCCGGCCGGAGTACCTATGTCCAGGTCCTTGCGGGTCTGGTCGGCGCTCAGTTGCGTGACTTTGGAACTCCCCAGGGAGGAGATGAGTTCCAGGTACTTATTGTAACGCTGGATTCGGCGGTTGTTGAAATCCGCAACATAGATATTGAGACCATCGGGACACGCCACATCGAGCGGTGTGTCGAACTGATTTGGTCTCCACCCAAAGCCGCCGACATGCGCAACATAGCCGCCATCTGCATCCAACTTAACCAGCCGGTTGTTACCCGTGTCCGCGACATACAGGTCCCCTGTCAGACTTACGGCAAACGATTCGGGTTTCTTCAGTACGGCGTTCGGCTGAGGCGCTTCGTTGAGTGTCCTGGTGAACCGAAAGGTCGGCCGACTCAGGACCTGCGCCTGTGCCGCACCCGGAAGCAAGCAACCGGCGAGAGCCAGCCACCCGAACCAAATGCCGTTGAAACTGTGCACCCGATGTCCTATATTGTCGGCCACTTGAGAAGATCTGCTCGCCAAAAACATAGCAAAGGAGGCAGCTTTGTTCAAGCTAAAACTCACCGCATCGTACGGCGTGATGACAATTCTCTGGCTTCTCCTGGGTCTACAGGCGTGTTCGCAGGAGAAGAAATCACCTCGCGGAGAGGTGGAACTCACGTCCACGGTCAAACCGAGGAAAAAAATCATGAAGGAAGTGGCGGTCATCGAAACCGATTACGGCAGCATTGTGCTGAAATTCTATGATGAGGACGCTCCTAAACACGTCGCGAATTTCAAGAAACTCGCCTCCCAACAGTTTTATGACGGCACGACGTTCCACCGTGTGATCAAGAATTTCATGATCCAGGGTGGCGACCCCAACTCGAAAGACAGCGATCCACGCAATGACGGGCAAGGTGGACCGGGTTACACGATTCCCGCCGAGATCAAGAGGTTCCACAAGCGTGGCGCCCTTGCGGCCGCAAGGTTGGGCGATGCCATCAATCCGCAGAAGGCTTCCAGCGGCAGCCAGTTCTATATCGTACAGAACGGACCTATCGATACGCAACGTTTGAAACAGCTGGAGATGAACATTCAAGCGGGCGGCAAACCCCATTTTGCGTTCACACAGGAACAGATCGACCTGTACACAACGGTTGGGGGCACACCGCACCTGGACGGAGAGTACACCGTTTATGGAGAAGTAGTGAGCGGTATGGACGTTGTCGACCGTATCGCGGACGTACCCGTGGGGCCGAATGCCCGCCCCACGGTGAACGTGACGATGAAGCGCATCCAGTTGCAAACGATGGAAATAGAAGAATGACGGACCCTACTGACGAATGTCATTTACAATGAGACCCCCGATCGCTAAATTTCCGCCAGTGCTGGAGTTAGTTGCAAGTTGTTACTCTCCAGGCGACCACTAGACTAAACACATAAGAGGCACCCATGTCTGCGTATGTCCAGAATCTCATTGCAATGGTTAAGGCGAAGAACCCGGCGGAACCGGAGTTTCATCAAGCTGTGCAGGAAGTATTTGAATCTCTCGAAATAGTCCTGGAGAGGCATCCGGAATACCGATCCGCAAAGATCCTCGAACGAATGGTCGAACCCGAACGCGTCATCATGTTCCGCGTGCCCTGGCTGGACGACCAGGGAGAAGTGCAAATCAACAGGGGTTTTCGTATCCAGATGAACAGCGCCATAGGTCCGTATAAGGGCGGTTTGCGTTTCCACCCATCGGTCACCCTCGGTATCCTGAAGTTCCTAGCCTTCGAACAGGTATTCAAAAACAGCCTCACCACGCTCCCGATGGGCGGCGGCAAAGGCGGATCCGACTTCGATCCTAAGGGCAAGAGCGATCATGAGGTCATGCGGTTCTGCCAGAGTTTCATGAATGAGCTCTTCCGCCACATTGGACCCGATGCGGATGTGCCCGCTGGAGACATCGGTGTGGGCGGGCGTGAAATCGGATATCTGTTCGGCCAGTATAAGCGCCTCAACCGCGAGTTTTCGGGAGTACTGACCGGAAAGGGGTTGAACTGGGGAGGCTCCCTGATACGTCCGGAAGCTACGGGATTTGGTGTAACGTATTTCGCACAGGAGATGCTCAAGACACGCGGACAGAGTTTCGAGGGTAAGACGGTTGCCGTATCCGGCTTTGGTAACGTGGCCTGGGGTGCTGCGCTCAAGGTCACTCAACTTGGCGGAAAGGTTGTGACGTTGTCGGGCCCGGACGGCTTCATTTACGACAAAGACGGCGTCAAAGGAGAGAGGATCGAGTACATGCTCGACATGCGCGCCAGCGCGAACGACCGCGTTAAAGACTATGCCGACAAGTTCAAGGTAGAGTTTCATCCCGGTAAGCGGCCGTGGAGCGTCAAGGTGGATGTGGCCATGCCCTGTGCGACACAGAACGAGCTCGATGAAGACGATGCGCGGGAGCTCACAAAGAACGGCTGTATCTGCGTATGCGAAGGCGCCAACATGCCGACCACCATCTCTGCGTACAAGGCCTTCACCCAGGCGGGCATCCTGTACGCCCCTGGCAAGGCAGCCAACGCCGGCGGCGTTGCCACATCCGGACTGGAGATGTCGCAAAACAGCATGCGGCTCCCGTGGCCTGCCGAAGAGGTCGACGAACGCCTCCATCAGATCATGAAGAAGATCCACCAGACGTGCATCGAGACCGCCGAAAAGTTTGGAACGCCGGGCAACTACGTCAACGGCGCCAACATTGCCGGTTTCCTGAAGGTCGCCGACGCCATGATGGATCAGGGCCTCGTGTGAAATCCGCTCCGTACCCTTTCCGCGGGGTCTTCCGAAGACAATAGCCTCCGGGCCGTGGCTATTGATGGTTTGGTCAGAAACCGCTATTTTTCGGAGGACCCCGTATTTTTATGCCTCCGATGATGTACAAAGACATGCGCAGCGATTCCAGGACGTTTGATGCGCTCTGGCGCGGCGAGGGCTACAGCACCCGCATCCACAATTTCCAGAAACTGATGCGTTACCGGGTGCAGAATATCCTGCTCGTCTCCAGCCTGTACGATTCCTACCTCTTCGAAGAAGACGGGCGCCTGTATGAGCTGATCCAGAGAGAATACGAAGGTCTGACGCTCACACACGCGCCGGAATGGACCCATGTCACCAGCGGAGAAGAGGCCCTCGGTATTCTACAGGAGGACGACCGGTTTGACCTGATCATCACCTCGCTGCACATCGAGGACATGCACGTCATCCAAATGGCCCGCAGAATTCGCGAGGCCGGACTGGAGACGCCGATCATTCTGCTGGCATACGACAATCGGGAACGCAAGGAACTGACGTCGAGGTACGACACGTCTATCTTCGAGCGCATTTTCGTCTGGCAGGGCGACTATCGTCTCCTGATCGGAATCATCAAATACGTAGAAGACCGGCTCAACGTCGAAAACGACACCCGCGCAGCCGGCGTGCAATCAATCATTCTGGTGGAAGATAACGTCAAATTCTACTCGACGTATCTCCCGCTCGTGTATACCGAAATCATCAAGCAGTCCCAGGAGCTCATTTCCGAAGGCGTCAATCTCGCCCACAAGATTCTCCGTATGCGCGCACGGCCCAAGATTCTCATGTGCACCACGTACGAGGAGGCATGGAGCTATTTCGAACGGTACGAGGAATACATCCTCGGAATTATCTCTGACATCAATTTCCGCCATAACAGCGTAAAGGACCCCGAGGCAGGCATTGTGTTTGCGAGGAACGTGAGGGCCCGCAAGCCCGACATTCCCATTCTGCTCCAGTCCAGCAATCTGGAGCTGGCAGACAAGGCCCGGGAGATCGGCGCCTCCTTTCTCCACAAGGGCTCGCCCCGCCTCCTGCACGAGCTGCGCACTTTTATGGCCGGCCACTTCGGCTTTGGAGATTTTGTTTTTCGCCTCCCCGACGGCCAGGAGGTGGGTTCCGCAAGCAACCTGAAATCTCTGGCTGAACAGCTCCAGAAGGTTCCCGACGAATCGATCCTCTATCACGCGGAGCGCAACCACTTCTCCAACTGGCTGAAAGCACGGACGGAGTTTTGGCTGGCGAATAAGTTGCGGCCGCGGAAGGTGTCGGATTTTCCAACGGTCAACGACCTTCGACAGGAACTGATCGATTCCCTCAAGCTGTACCAGGATCTCCGCCAGAGAGGGATCATTACCGAGTTTTCGAAGGAGACGTTCGACAAACAGAACAGCTTTGCCCGGATCGGCGGAGGCTCCCTTGGGGGCAAGGCCCGCGGTCTCGGATTCGTCAATGTACTCATCAAC
Organism: Bacteroidota bacterium; assembly: GCA_037445875.1. Taxonomy (GTDB): domain Bacteria; phylum CLD3; class CLD3; order SB21; family SB21; genus JBBIJR01. The sequence continues at coordinate 9,118 of JBBIJR010000017.1, forward strand.
AACTACAATGTGCGCGACCGTTTTGAAGGCGTGCGCATCAGCGTGCCCTCCGCGGTTGTCCTCGGTACCGACGTATTCGACCAATTCCTGGAGGAGAACGACCTCATCAACTACGCGCTCCATGCGACGGACGACGAGCAGCTCACCAAACGTTTCCTCGAAGCAAAGAAATTCCCCCGGGACACCATCCGCCGACTTTCGGAATTCTTGCAGATCATCGACCAGCCGCTGGCCGTGCGTTCCTCCAGCCTCCTGGAAGATTCGCAATACCAGCCGTTCGCAGGCGTCTACCAGACGTACATGATACCGAACAGCAACCCCAACCCGAAGGCCCGACTCAGCGAGCTGCTCGACAGCATCAAGCGCGTGTACGCCTCCACCTTCTACCAGAGCGTCCGGGACTACATGAAAGCGACGTCCTACAGCATGGAAGAAGAGAAGATGGCGGTGATCGTTCAGTTGATGGTCGGTGCCAATCGCCACGGGCGCTTCTATCCGGATTTTGCCGGAGTGGCCAAATCGTATAATTTTTACCCTGTCCCGCCGCAGAAAGCCTCCGACGGTATCGTCTCTCTGGCACTGGGCCTTGGGAAAACCGTGGTCGATGGAGGAAATACCGTTCGTTTCTGCCCGAAATACCCACGGCATTTGTTGCAATTCTTTTCAACGACCGAAACGCTAAAGAATGCCCAGCAAGACTTCTTCGCCCTGAACATGAATTATCACCTGGAGAAGGAGATCGTCGAGACGCACGACCTGTACGTGCAGCGGTTTGACTTGACGGAGGCAGAAAAAGACGGAACCCTGTACTGGGCCGGTTCGACGTACTCCCCCGAGAACGACAGCGTGTACGACGGAATCTCGCGTCCTGGGAGACGCGTTGTGACCTTCTCGCCGATTCTGAAGCACAAGGCATTCCCACTGGCTGAAATCCTCGACCTGCTGCTGGAACTCGGTACGTGGGGCGTTGGTACTCCCGTCGAGATCGAGTTTGCGGTGAACATGAAAGTGCCCGAGGGGGCCCCTGTCGAATTCGGCGTACTGCAGATGAGGCCCCTTGTGTTGAGCCGCGAATCCGAGGAACTCAATGTCGAAGTATCCGATCCTTCCACTTTGGTTTGTTCGAGTCAGCAGGTGCTGGGCAACGGAGCTACCGACGATGTCTGTGATATCGTCGTGGTCGATATCGACACGTTCGACCGAGGCAAGAGCCGGGAAACTGCCATGGAGGTGGGTGAGCTGAATGCCAGACTGCTCGCGCAGAAGCGGCCGTATATCCTCATCGGTGTCGGCCGCTGGGGTTCGCTCGATCATTGGCTGGGCATTCCGGTCACCTGGGACCAGATCTCCGGTGCCAGTGTCATCGTCGAGGCGGGTTTCAAGGATTTCGAGGTGACCCCATCCCAGGGATCTCATTTTTTTCAGAACATCACGAGCTTCCGTGTCGGATACTTTACGGTCAACTCATACAGTCATCAGGGATTCATCGATTGGGAATGGCTGTCACAGCAGGAAGCCGTCGAAACGCTGCACTTTACCCGACATCTGCGTTTTTCCAAACCCGTGGTGGTCAGGATCAACGGCCATCAAAACAAAGGTATCATCCTCAAGCCTGAACATTAGTCGAATTCGGACGTGACGTAGCGTAGGTTGGCCTTACTTACAAAACGATTCCTTGCGTTTAAAACAAAATAATAATATCTTTTTGTGATAAATATATTCCGTTCGCCTTATTGGATGGTTATGCGCGACAAAAGATTTCATGCGATGACTGACTTGGCAAGCCAGAGAGATCCAAGGCTGAACCGCCTCCCTCGCCTGCGTGCATCATCGACCGGCCCTCACAGAAACAACGTACAACGTCGAAACGCCTTTCGAGTAGCTTACCGCTACAGGAGTACTCATACGGTCAGTCAGCGGCATCTCAGAAACGTGTCGCTGATGTTCCTGCAATTCCCAACACTCACGTCATTCGAAGAATGGAGGCGCCTATGTCACAGTATGTGAAGGACCTGATGGCCGAAGTGAAAACGAAGAATCCCGGCGAACCCGAGTTCCATCAGGCAGTACAGGAAGTAGCGGAGTCCGTGGCCATTGTACTCGACCGGCATCCCGAATACCGGACCGCCAGAATCCTGGAACGCATCCTGGAGCCGGAACGTGTCATCATGTTTCGCGTTCCCTGGGTCGACGACCAGGGCAAAGTCCACATCAATCGCGGTTATCGGATCGAGATGAATAGCGCCATCGGCCCCTATAAAGGAGGGCTAAGATTCCACCCCTCCGTCAATCTCAGTATTCTGAAGTTTCTTGCATTCGAACAGGTATTCAAGAACAGCCTTACCTCCCTTCCCATGGGCGGAGGCAAAGGCGGATCGGATTTCGATCCGAAGGGCAAGAGCGACCTTAAGGTCATGCGCTTCTGTCAGGCATTCATGAGCGAACTCTATCGCCATATCGGCGCAGACACGGACGTGCCGGCCGGCGACATTGGTGTGGGCGGCAGGGAGATCGGCTACCTCTTTGGGCAATACAAGAAACTCAAGAACGAGTTCACCGGCGTATTGACCGGGAAAGGGCTCAATTGGGGAGGTTCGCTGATTCGTCCTGAAGCAACCGGTTATGGTGCCGTCTATTTCGCGGCAGAGATGCTCGGTACGAAAGGGCAAACCCTGGAGGGCAAGCTCTGTCTGGTGTCGGGCAGCGGTAATGTGGCCCAGTATACCGTGGAGAAGATCATTCAGTTGGGCGGAAAGGTCGTGACACTCTCCGACTCCAACGGTTACATTTATGATGAACAAGGCATCAACACCGAGAAACTGGCCTATGTGATGGACCTGAAAAATGTACGCAGGGGACGCATTGAGGAATACGCACAGAAATACAAGTCCGCCGTGTATACGGCCATCGATCCGAAGGCCGACCACAATCCTATCTGGGACCATAAGGCCCACTGCGCTTTTCCGAGCGCCACACAGAATGAAATCAACGCCAAGGACGCCCAGAATCTGCTCAGGAATGGCATATACGTTGTTTCCGAAGGGGCCAACATGCCCACGACCATTGACGGCGTGAAGATATTCCTTGAGTCCAGGATACTCTACGGCCCCGGCAAAGCGGCCAATGCAGGCGGCGTATCGGTGTCCGGTCTTGAAATGTCACAGAACAGCATGCGCCTACCGTGGACGCGCGAAGAGGTCGACCACCGCCTCCAATTGATCATGCGAAACATTCACAACACCTGCGTGGAAATGGCCGAGCGGTTTGGAACCCCGGGCAACTACGTTAACGGAGCCAACATTGGCGGTTTTCTCAAAGTCGCGGATGCCATGATGGATCAGGGCGTCGTATGACCCGGGTAATCTCCCAGTGATCATTGGCTGAAGAGGAGGCATTTGCCGCGCAGATGCCTCCATCTTTTTGGTAATCCTCTATGACGATCCGATCTTCAACGGACAGTACGGGCTTCGAGTCCCAATGGATCGAACACGGTTACGGTACACGATTCCAGGGCTTTCAGAATCTCATGCGCATACGCATCAGGGATATTCTGATCGTTTCGAGTCTCTATGATCTCTACCTGTTCGAAGAGGACGGCCGGCTATACGAACTGATACGAAACGAGTATCAGGGCCTCAACCTGAGCCATTCGCCCGAACTGACGCGCGTCTCAAGCGGCCACGAAGCGATTGCCCTGGCCAAGAAGGAAAACCGGTTCGATCTGATCATTACAACCCTGCACATCGAAGATATGCACGCGCTGGCGTTTGCCCATCTTGTTCGCGAGTCGGGCCTGAGCGTACCCATCGTTCTCCTTTCCTTCGACAACCGCGAGCTCCAGTACCTCCTCCTGCATCACGATACGTCCATATTCGAACGGATCTTCATCTGGCAGGGTGATTTTCGAATCATTATTGCCATGATCAAATCGCTGGAAGACCGGATCAACGTCGAGAACGACACGCGTATCGCGGGAGTGCAGGTCATCATCGTCATCGAGGACAATGTCCGGTACTATTCATCGTTCCTGCCCCTCATCTACACGGAGATGCTCAAGCAGTCCCAGAGGTTGATCTCCGAAGGTATCAACCTGTCGCACAAGTTTCTTCGCATGCGGGCTCGCCCGAAGATCTTGTTATGCGGGACCTACGAGGAAGCGTGGGAGCATTACCGTACGTACGAGGAGTACATCCTGGGAATCATATCCGATGTCGATTTCAAGAAGGGCGGACTTCAAAACCCCCGGGCCGGAATCGAATTCGCCGAGGCGGTAAAGGCCGACCATCCGGACATCCCGATCTTGCTGCAGTCCCATCTGCCTGAGAACGAACAGGACGCGCGCCGAATCGGTGCATCCTTTGTACTCAAGGATTCCGCCACCTTGCTCAACGAACTCCACCAGTTCATGTTTCAGTACTTCAGTTTCGGAGATTTCGTATTCCGGACGCCGGAGGGCGTCGAGGTGGGACGCGCGACGAACCTGCGAACGCTGGCGGAGCAGCTTCGCGTCGTTCCGGACGAGAGCATACGGTATCATGCTGAGCGCAACCACTTTTCCAACTGGCTCAAGGCCCGCACCGAATTCTGGCTGGCCCATCAGCTTCGCCCCCGCAAGGTGTCCGATTTTGCGTCCATCCACGATCTCCGCCTGGATCTGATCGACTCCATCAACGCGTATCTCATGGTTCGCCAACGGGGCATCATCACCGATTTTCGAAAAGACACGTTCGATCCCGGAAGCAGTTTTGCTCGTATCGGCGGAGGATCGCTTGGCGGCAAAGCCCGCGGCCTCGGATTCGTCAACACGTTGATCAACAACTATCATGTCCGAGATCGCTTCCCGGGAATCCAGATCTACGTTCCCGCTGCCGTCGTGCTGGGCACGGACGTCTTCGACCAGTTTGTGGACGAAAACGCCTTGCGTCATTTCGCGATCAATTGCCCGGACGACAAGGAAATCACGCGCCGGTTTCTCGAGGCGGAGAAGTTTCCCGAAGATGTTCTTGGCGAACTCGCCGCCTTTCTGCACACGGTCCATACGCCCCTCGCAGTACGATCGTCCAGCCTGCTCGAGGACTCCCAGTACCATCCGTTTGCCGGTGTGTATGAGACCTACATGATTCCCAACAACCATCATAACCCTTTGGTGCGGCTGAACGATCTGCTGGAATCGATCAAGCGGGTCTATGCATCCACCTTCTATCGCAGCGCCAAGGATTATATCAAGGTGACTTCCTACCGCCTTGAAGAAGAAAAAATGGCCGTCATCATTCAGAAGATGGTGGGTTCCGCGCACGCTTTCCGCTTCTATCCCGATTTTGCCGGTGTGGCCAAATCGCACAACTTCTACCCCATTGCCCCGCAGACGTCCGCCGACGGCATCGTGGCCGTGGCCCTTGGACTCGGCAAAACCGTGGTGGACGGAGGCAATACGGTACGATTCTGCCCGAAGTATCCGTCGGATGCCGTCCATTTTTCCCTCAATGACCTCCTGGACAACAGCCAGAAGGAATTCTATGCTCTTCGTCTCGACGACCATGCCGTTCCCTCCTTTGAAACACACGATATGAAGATCGAGCGATTCGATCTCGTGGTCGCTGAACAGGATGGGACCCTGGGGAGCGTCGCTTCCACATATTCTCAGGAAAACCAGGTCATTTACGACGGTGTGGCCCGCAACGGCACGCGTATCGTCACGTTTGCACCCATTCTCAAGAACAAACTACTGCCCTTGCCGCAGATACTCGAGTTGCTTCTCGACATGGGGCAATGGGGCATGGGCACGCCGGTGGAGATTGAGTTTGCCGTCAATGCTTCCGTTGGCGGCGACCGGCTCAAAGAATTCGGCCTGCTTCAGATGCGTCCTCTGGTACTCAGCCGAGAGATCGAAGAGCTTTCTTTTGACCGGATAGACCCGGAGCGTATTTTGTGTCTGAGTCACAGGGTTCTCGGCAACGGCATTATCGAAGATGTCTACGACATCGTGGTCGTCGATTATCATGCCTTCGACCGACTGCGAAGCCCCGAGGTGGCTCACGAGGTCAGCATGTTCAATGCCCAACTGGTCTCGGAAGGACGGCCCTACCTCCTGATCGGAGTGGGACGCTGGGGCACACTGGACCCGTGGCTTGGGATTCCCGTCACATGGGACCAGATTGCCGGCGCGCGAACGATCATTGAAACAGGCTTCAAAGATCTTCCCGTCACGCCGTCCCAGGGCTCTCACTTCTTCCAAAACCTGACGTCGTTCATGATTGGCTACTTTACGGTCAACATGCAGCGAGACGATAACTCCCTTGATTGGGACTGGTTGTTGAGCCAGACGCCCCTGGAACAGAAGAGCCTGACGAGGCTGTTGCGCTTTCCTGCACCGTTGACGATCAAGATGAACGGCCACCGGAACATGGGCGTAATACTCAAGCCGGAGATGTAGATGGCCGGCAAGAAAGAGGCGACCGCGGGAAGTCTCGAATCCTGTCCGCACTGCGGCCACACGCTCAGCCCGTGGGAGCAGGTATTATTGAACGTCGATCGAGCGCTGATGTGCAGGCATTGCTGGTACCGCATATACCTTGATTCTCAGGATGAAGATCTTCCGACCAAGAAAACCGATACGTCAGACCCCAAGGAGTAAGGCGAATGGAATCCTACAACTCCTTTCAAGTTACGCAGCAGCAAGTTTCTGAGGCTGCGCGCATTTTGAATCTGGATGAGGCCACGCGTGAATTGCTTATGTGGCCCCAGCGCGAACATAAGTTCGTCCTGCCGGTCCGCATGGACAGCGGACAGGTAAGGATTTTCCACGCTTATCGCATTCAACACAACTATGCGCGCGGCCCCGCCAAGGGAGGCATCCGGTTTCATCCCGATGAAACGGCGGACACCATTCGTGCCCTGGCTTCCTGGATGACCTGGAAGACCGCCGTCGTCGACCTGCCGCTCGGCGGAGGGAAGGGAGGCGTGTGCTGCGATCCGAAGAGCATGTCCCAGCGAGAATTGGAGAACATCTCGCGCGCGTATGTTCGTGCCATCGCGCATGAGATTGGCGTCGACAAGGATGTCCCTGCACCGGACGTCTACACCAATCCGCAAACCATGGCCTGGATGATGGACGAGTACGAAACGATCATGCACCGGCATCATCCCGGAGTGCTGACGGACAAGCCCCAGCAAATCGGCGGCACGGAGGGCCGAAGGGACGCCACCGCCCGCGGCGGCGTGGTCACCGTTCGCGAAGCCTGCAAGCTGCTCAACATCGATCCGACCAACGCGTATGCGATCCAGGGATTTGGCAATGCGGGCCAACGGGCCGCTCTGCTCCATGACGAACTCCTCGGCGGGGGCAGACTGGTGGCCGTGAGCGACTCACGCGGCGCCATCTATCATGAGCGCGGCTTGAACGCCAAGGAGCTCGTTACGCACAAGCTGCGGACCGGATCCGTGATCAATTTTCCAGGCGCCAGGTCCATCCCGCATGAAGCTGTTCTGGAACTCGACGTGGATGTTCTGTACCCCGCCGCACTCGAGAACAGCATCACGGAAGAGAACGCCCCGAGGATAAAGGCGAGGATTGTGTGCGAATTGGCGAACGGCCCAACCACGCCACAGGCCGACCTGATTCTCTGCGCACGAGGTATTCACGTCATACCGGACATTCTTGCGAGCGCAGGGGGGGTAACCGTCTCGTACTTCGAAATGGTCCAGGACAATTATTCCTTCTTCTGGGACGAAGAAACCGTGCACCAACGTCTCGACGCGAAGCTCACCAAGGCCTATCATACGGTTCAGGAATCCATCAGAGAGAAGAAGGTGCATCCCCGACTTGCCGCCATGCTCGTAGGTGTTGCGCGTGTCGCCGAGGCCTGCAAGTTGCGCGGATGGGTGTGACCTGCAGAGACACCCGAGCGTTTTTCCGTTCCCGTCACCTTTCCCCCGGCAGATAGACCCGTGCCCAGGCTTGTGATCATGCCTGGGAGTTCCACAGAACAGGTCACCCGGGCCTGTTGAATGGAACTCCCTGGAAATACACCGTGTGGGCCGCGGCCCGTAGTCTGCCAATTGCCCTTCTTCCCTCGTCTGGAGAATAGAATAAAAGCGGATATGACATTATTTTTTACGACTGATATCAAATATCATGCTCTTACATGACATAAATCAGCGTTTGTCCTGAGGTTATGTGTTACATTGACATGAGAGGTTCACTTTCTGGAGCGTTTTCACAATGGCAAAATATACCATCGCATGGCTGCCGGGAGACGGCGTAGGAATTGAGGTTCTCGAAGCGGCTCAAGTTGTCCTCGACAAACTCAAGCTCGATGCAGAGTACATCCAGGGCGACATCGGATGGGAGTTCTGGCGCACGGAAGGCGACGCACTGCCCCCGCGGACCATCGAACTTCTGAAGAACGTGCATGCAGCGATGTTCGGCGCCATCACGTCGAAGCCCGTCAAGGATGCCGAGCAGGAACTGGTGGCAGATTTGAAGGGTAAGGGTCTTGTCTATCGCTCGCCCATCGTTCGGATGCGTCAGCTCTTTGATCTGTACACGTGTCTGCGGCCCTGCAAGGCGTATGAAGGCAATCCGCTCAACTATCGCGAGGGCATCGATCTCGTCATTTTCCGTGAAAACACCGAGGATCTCTACGCGGGCGTCGAGTTCTGTCCTGTTCCGTCCGACCTGATCAACGTGATGACCCGCCTGAGCAAACCCTTCTCCGCCTTCCGATCCCTGAAAGGAGACGAGTTCGCCGTATCGTGCAAGATCAACAGCCGGTATGCTTCGGAAAAGATCATCCGGGCCGCATTCGAATTCGCCCGAACGCACAAACGCCGCCATGTAACGGTTGTCCACAAAGCCAACGTGGTTCGCGCCGCCGACGGCCTGTTCCTGGAAACCGCCAAATCCGTCGCTCGGGAATACCCGGACATTCCTCTCGACGATGCCAATGTCGATGCCATGACCATGTGGTTGATCAAGAATCCTCATAACTACGATGTCCTGGTCGCTCCCAACCTGTACGGTGACATCATCAGCGACCTGGCCGCCCAACTGGTTGGAGGGCTCGGCTTCGGATGCTCGGGCAACATCGGAACCAGACTTGGCGTGTTTGAGCCCAGCCACGGATCTGCTCCGAAGTACGCCGGACTCTACAAAGTCAATCCCATCGCCACCATTCTGGCGGCGAAGATGATGCTCGATTGGCTGGGTGAGAAGCAGATGGCCTCGCGCCTAGAGGATGCCACCGCCGCGGTAATCAAGGAGGGAACTACGCGGACGTATGACATGGGCGGTCGCAACACAACACTGGAGATGGCCAAAGCCATTGCCGCGAGGCTCTGAGTTTTAGAGATGATACAGGACGTCAAGATTCACGATGTCGGGTGCAGAGACGGTCTCCAGATGGAGAAACGAACCGTACCCTTCGAACGCAAGATCCGCTGGATTGAGTCGCTGATCCAGGCAGGCGTCGATGTCGTGCAGGCGGGATCGTTTGTGAACCCGGCCAGGGTGCCTCAGATGGCCGACACGGATGCGCTATTCGCCCACTTCTCGCAAGCAGCAAACAGGCCCCGGCGTGCCATCCTCTCGTGCCTCGTGCTGAACGAGAAAGGCCTTGAACGAGGCCTGGATAGCGGCGTCGAGATGTTCTGCATGGGTGTTTCCGCCAGCGAAACACACAGCATGAAGAACACCGGGATGAGTACCGATGAAGCGGCCCGCCGTGTGATTACCATGGCTCTCACAGCCGTCCAGTTGAGGAAGAAGGTACAGGTGTCCGTGCAGTCCGCCTTCGGCTGTGGTTTTGAAGGTCCCGTACCGTTCGACCGGGTTTTGAGCATCGTCAATCGTTTCCTCGACGCCGGATTGACGACTATCAGTCTCGCCGATACCGCGGGGCACGCCACACCCGATCGGGTTGAACAGTATTTTTCTCAAATCGCCGACAGACGGCCATCTCCGACTCTTGCATGCCACTTTCACAACACCTACGGAATGGCATTGGCGAACTGTTATGCCGCCATGAAGGCCGGTGTTGCGTATATAGAAGCATCGTTTGCCGGCCTGGGCGGTTGCCCCTTTACGGCGATCGCCGGTGGTAACGTCTGCACGGAAGACCTCGTGCACATGCTACAACGTATGAGTCTGAGAAAAGACGTCCAGCTAGGGGTGCTGATTGAACTGGCACGGGATGCGGCGGCTTTTTTTGGCCGTTCCCTCCCGGGCGTCATTTACCAGACCGGCCCTGTCGCGCCGCACGCATAAGGTAAGGATCCTCCGCTCATGGCCATTCTCGACGGAATTCGCGTATTGGATCTCACCAACGTCTTGTCGGGTCCCTTTGCCACGCTGCATTTCTCTCTGCTGGGCGCGGAGGTAATAAAAATCGAAAACCCTGTGGACGGCGATCTGGCGCGCAAACTGGGCAACGTCCCCGAATTGAATGAGAAACTGATGGGAACGAGTTTCCTCGCCCAGAATGCCAACAAGAAGTCCGTTACCCTGAATCTGAAGGAAGAAGCCGGACAGAAGATATTCCTTCGGCTTGCGCAGACGGCCGATGTCGTGGTGGAAAATTTTCGCCCGGGCGTGATGGAAAGACTCCGAATCGGGTATCTGCAACTGAAGGAGGTCAATCGGAGATTGATCTACTGCGCCATCTCGGGATTCGGCCAGACCGGGCCGGACGCCCAGAAACCCGCTTACGATCAGATCATCCAGGGCCTCAGCGGCGTCATGGCGATCAACGGAGACGAACGGTTGAATCCCCTTCGGTGCGGATTTCCCGTCTGCGACACGGTGGGCGGCCTGAACGCGGCCTTTGCGGTCATGTCGGCTTTGTATCATCGCGAACGGACCGGTGAGGGACAGTTCATCGACATCGCGCTCCTCGATTCCATCATGCCGCTCATGGGCTGGGTCGCCGCCAATCTCCTGATCGGCCACCAGCCGCCGCAATTGCTCGGCAATGACAATTTCACGGCCGCCCCCTCGGGTACGTTCGCCACTCAGGACGGGAACATGAACATCGCCGCCAACAAACAGGAGCAGTGGGAGGCGGTGGCCGAGGAACTTGGATTGCCTCACTTGAAGACGGACCCGCGTTTTGAGAAACGCGACGCGAGGAAGAAGAACAGAGCCGTTCTTACGGCACTGTTGGAGCAGAAGCTCAGGCAGCACCCGTCGGCCTACTGGATCGACCTGCTGAACCGGCGCGGTGTGCCGTGCGGGGCCATCCTTTCACTGGAAGATGCCCTGAATGCCGCACAGATCCGTCATCGCCAGACCATAGGTCGCGTGTCCGCAGCCGGGATCGGCGATCTGAAATTGTTCAACCTCACGGCCAAGCTCGAGAAGACCGAGGGAAGGGTTCGACAGCCACCGCCCCGTCTTTCGGAGCATACGGAAGAGGTACTGACCGGTATCGGATATACGACGGAACAGATCAGAGAACTGCGCAACCAAGGGATTGTCTAAGTCAGCACGGGAGGACACCATGGCCATGACGATAGCTGAAAAAATCCTGGCCCGCGCCGCCGGCCTGCCATCGGTGGCTGTGGGTGACGTCGTGGAGGCCAATGTGGACCTGGCCATGTCGCACGAGAATGCCGCTCTGGTGATAAACCAGTTCGTGGAAGTTTATCGAGATACGGGCGTCGAGCCTCGCGTCTGGGATCCTTCGCGTATCGCGATCGTACTGGATCACCGCGTGCCCGCCGAGAGTTCGAAGACGGCAACCAACCAGAAGAAGATCCGGGAATTTGTTCACAAGCAAGCTATCGGAAAATTCCACGATATCCGGGGAGACGTAGGCGGCATTTGCCACCAGGTTCTCCCGGAGTGCGGATACGTACGCCCGGGTTACCTCGTGGTCGGGACTGACAGCCACACGACCACTCACGGTGCTCTTGGGGCATTGGCCTTCGGCATCGGCGCGACGGAAATGGCCTCCGTCTGGACGCTCGGAACACTTTTGAACGTTGAAGTACCACCGACCATCAAGGTCGTGGTTCACGGCGAATTCCCTCCCGGCGTGTATCCCAAAGATCTCATTCTTCACCTCATTGGACTGCTTTCAGCAGAGGGAGCCAACTTCAAGGTTATCGAGTTTCACGGCGTGACAGTTCGCAACATGAGTACGTCAGGCCGCTTGGTATTGTGTAACATGGCGGTCGAGGCGGGGGCAACGGCCGGGATCGTCCCGGCGGACAAGGAAACCATCCGGTATTTGATAGGTCATGCAGGCGTCAGCAGTCATGATATTGAGGTCATAACGCCCGATCCGGACGCCTATTATGTTCAGACCATCGACATCGACGTTTCCAAGCTCCCGCCTCAGATTGCCTGTCCTCACAGTGTCGACAACGTGATACCTATTTTTTCCATGGAAGGCCGACGCGTCGACCAGGTAGTGGTAGGATCGTGCACCAATGGCCGCCTGGAGGACCTCGAGGTGGTCGCCCGACTCGTTCGTGGTCATAAAGTGGCCCGCAACGTGAGGCTGCTCGTATTCCCTGCTTCCTGGCGCATTTACCGAGATGCCCTGAGCAAGGGCTATATCGGAACGATCGTCGAAGCAGGCGGAGTGGTCATGAACCCGGGCTGCGGGTGCTGTCTGGGCGTGCACCAGGGAGCTCTGGGCAACGGCGAAGTGGCCCTATCCACTACGAACCGAAACTTCAAAGGCCGGATGGGTAATCCCGAAGCCGAGGTCTATCTCTGCTCGCCGGCCGTTGCAGCCGCCAGCGCCCTGACCGGCGTGATCACAGATCCGAGAACCGGAGGTTGAGCCATGCCCAAAGTTGTTCTCAAACTCGGAGACAATGTTTCCACCGACGACATCTACCCGGGACGGTTTATGGCCACGGTACTGCCGTCCGAGACCCCGCAGTATGCGTTTGCGGATCATGCGTCCTTCAACGGCCTTCTGAATCAGCGGGCAATTCCGCCGGGCAGCGTCGTCGTTGCAGGGAATAACTTCGGATGCGGCTCCTCACGCGAACAGGCGGCCTCCTGCCTCAAGGGCCATGACCTCACCGTTGTGGCAAGGAGTTTCTCACGAATCTTCATGCAGAACGCCATCAATCTGGGTCTTCGCATCGTGGTGGCATCGATCGATGCATCCGAAGGTGATGAGCTGGAATGGCTGGACGGAAGATTGCACAATGTCACGAGGAACAAGACCCATTCTCTTCATTCGTTGCCAAAGGCCCGCCAGTCCATCATTGATGCCGGAGGCCTGGTCGCGTACACGCGCCAGAAACTGCTCGAGAAGTTGTCGAAGCAGAAGAATAGATCCGTGCGATCCGGAGTAACCGAGGAGTCCCGATTATGAGCCCTGAGAACGACTGTCGCAGTATCACGCAAGTGCTGGAAGATGCCATCCTCAAGGAGAAACTGTTCCATGACTATGTGGAACAATGTGCGGAAGAGATTGGAAATCCCAAAGTAAAAGCGTATCTTCTGACCATCGCCCGCGAAGAGGATGACCACAGACGGCATCTGCAGGAGTATCTGGACGAGGTCAAGGCCCAGATTGAGATTGATGAAGCGATAATGGAAAGCTACGACCACTTCTGACTCACGCCCGCGGGATCGAGGATTACAATTCCCTAACCATCAATTCTTGCGTCCCCTGCCGGGGACGGGGAGATTTCATGGCTGATTTTATCCTGCCCGCTCGCCGAACGGACGACATCAAATATGCCGTCCGGGACATTGTCGTAGTCGCCGAAAAGGCCGCCCGTGCCGGTCGCGAAATGCTGTACCTCAATATCGGCGATCCCAACGTGTTCGATTTCCGTACGCCTCCACACATCGTGGAAGCCGTACACCAGGCCATGCAGGCCAACCGGAACGGATACTCCCCCTCATCCGGCATCCGGCCCGCCCTCGACGCCATTGAGCGGGAGGCCGAACGTAAGGGGCTCAGGAACATCCGGGATCTTTTCATAACGACCGGGGTCAGCGAAGCTATCGACTTGTGCCTCACCGCGCTCGCCAACGACGGCGACGACGTGCTGACTCCCCGGCCCGGCTATCCCCTCTATTCCGCCATTCTCAGCAAACTGCACGTCGTGGAGAACCCCTATGACCTCGACGAGCAACATGGCTGGCAGCCCGATCCGGACGAGATTGCAGCCCGCATCACACCCCGCACGCGCGCTATTGTCCTGATCAATCCCAACAACCCGACCGGTTCCGTGTGTTCCCGTGATGTACTTCAGCAGATCCTTGACCTTTCGGTTCGGCACAACCTGCTTGTCCTGGCCGACGAGATCTACGACAAGCTCGTGCTCGACGGTATCGGCCATACCTCGATTGCAGCATTGAATCCCGATGCTTCGGTCATAACATTCAACGGTCTTTCGAAGTCCTACCTCGTTCCGGGCTTTCGGATCGGATGGGGCGTTGTAACAGGGCGCGAACAAGCGCTGCGTCAGTATGTTGAAGCCGTCAACCGGTTGCTAAGGGCCAGGCTTTGTGCCAGCCATCCTATGCAGTACGCGATTCAGCCATCCCTCGAGGGCGAACAGGCCCACCTCCCGGATGTACTGAAGCGGTTGACAAGACGGCGCGACATTACCGTGCAGATGCTCAACTCCACTCCTCAAGTATCGTGCACAGCGCCGCGCGGCGCTTTCTATGCCTTTCCGTCGCTTCATATAGACGGCTCCGACGACGAATTCGTGCGTCGTCTGATCGAGCAGACCGGCGTGGTAGTGGTTCCCGGCAGTGGATTCGGACAGGTCGCCGGCACCAAACATTTCAGGGCCGTGTTTCTACCGGACGAGGCGAGCCTTACCAGGGCATTTCAGCGAATCATTGACTTTGCGGCTGTGTACAAGCCTTAGGCTTTCCGATAGGCTGTGAGGATGTCCTCTACAAGACCGGTGGGGCTTCCCGATGGATGCACTTCCGTCCATCGAATGCGGCGGTCCTTACGAAACCATGTCCACTGCCGCTTGGCATAATTGCGCGATCCCTGCTTGAACAGTTCTACCGCCCGCTCAAGCGTCAGTCTCCCCCTCAAGTGTGCCGCGATTTCCCTGTATCCAAGACTCTCCATGGAGATCAGGTGTTCCGAATAACCCCGGTTCAGTAACGCACGGGTTTCCTCGATGAGGCCATCACGGATCATGCGATCGACGCGTTCATCGATTCGGCGATACAGTTCCGTGCGGCCGCAGGATAGCCCAAACAGGACCGGCTCAAAATCCACTGCCGGTCTCTTGCGCTGCAGTTCGGAGATGCTTCGACCGGTCAGTTCATACACCTCCAGAGCACGCTCAATGCGCCGGGCATCGTTGGGATGGATCCGGGAAGCAGCTTTGGAATCGATCTGCTTCAACCGCTCATGCAAAGCGGTCGTCCCCTGAACGGCCATGTCCCGCCGGATCCGGTCTCGCACTGCATCGTTTTTTCCCGCATCCTCGAATATGCCGTCGATCAAAGAACGAACATATAAGCCGGAACCACCGACCACCAGCACCTGTTTGCCTCGTCCTAAAATCTCCCGGATACGCTCCCTTCCCTCCGAGCCGTATCGGCCGGCGTTATAGTCTTCATCCGGATCGACAATGTCGATGAAATGATGAGGCGCGGCGGAACGCTGCTCAATCGTGGGCTTGGCCGTACCGATATCCATGTGGCGGTATATTTGCCGTGAATCCGCTGAAAGGATCTCGGCATTCAAACGAAGACCCAACTCCACCGCGGCGGCGGTCTTGCCCACCGCTGTTGGACCCACCAGAACCAAAATGCGAGGCTTACTCATGAGGCGGCTCTCGCAATCAAGCTACTCGATCCCGCCCAACGTGTCAAGGGCTGGCCCGTGCATCTTCCGGTTGTCCCGCGAGAAATGACAGTTGAAGCGGTGATGCCTTTTGCATACATTGGCGCACCTCGAAAAGGAAAACTCATGTCAGAAGACCTCCGTGAAGAATGTGGCATATTCGGAATATACGGCCACCCCGAAGCCGCCAAACTAACCTACCTCGGTCTCTATTCGCTTCAGCACCGCGGCCAGGAATCCACGGGAATCGTATCTTCCGACGGCCAGCGGCTCCACCGGCACGTGGGCATGGGCCTCGTCGGGGACGTGTTTGCCGATCCGAAACTGTTCGAGGAACTCTCCGGGACAACGGCCATCGGGCACAACCGCTATTCCACGACCGGTGGAAGCTATCTCCAGAACGCCCAGCCCCTCTCGGCTATCATCAACACCGGCGAGATTGCCGCCGCGCACAACGGCAATCTCGTCAACTACTTCCAACTGCGCCGGGAACTCCAGGATCAGGGCGCCATTCTTCAGGGAAACAGCGATACCGAAGCCATACTCCATTTGGCGGCGCACTCCGGCATGCGGCGAGTAGAGGATCAAATCAAGTATGCCCTCACGCAGATCCGGGGCGCCTATTCTCTGTTGCTGCTCACCAGAGACCGGCTTATGGCTGCCCGGGATCCTCACGGGATTCGCCCGCTGTGTCTCGGGCGTTTCGGCGAAGCCATGGTGCTGGCCAGCGAATCGTGCGCCCTTGACATTATCGGCGCCGAATACGAACGGGACGTCGAGCCCGGCGAGTTCATCGTCGTGGACGTAGCAGGTTTCCATTCCGAGATGCTGGTCAAGGAACGGCCCCGTCCGGCCCATTGTATTTTTGAATTCGTCTATTTCTCACGTCCCGACAGCAAGATATTCGGAGAAAACGTCGACAAGGCGCGCCGGGCCCTCGGCAAGCACCTGGCCGAAGAGCATCCGGTGGACGCCGACATAGTCATCAGTGTGCCGGACTCCAGCAACACAGCGGCAATCGGTTATTCGAGGCGTACGGGAATAAAATTCGAACTCGGTCTCATTCGGAACCACTATGTCGGCCGGACATTCATCCACCCGGTACCGTCGATGCGGGATTTGAAAGTAAAAGTCAAATTCAACGCCGTCGAAGGTATACTCAAGGACAAGCGCGTAGTGGTGATCGACGACTCCATCGTCAGGGGTACCACGCTGAAGCCTCTGATTTCCATGATCCGAAAAGCCGGTGCGAAAGAGGTTCACGTGCGCATCAGCTCCCCTCCGGTCGTGTCTCCCTGCTACTACGGAATGAATTTTCCCACCCGTGAGGAACTGATCGCCAACCGCAAGACAAAAGAGGAGATCCGTGAAGCCGTCGGCGCGGACAGCCTCGAGTACCTCTCGCTGGAGGGGCTGTTATCATCGGTTCCGCACGGGGAGCACCACTATTGCACAGCGTGTTTCAGCCGTCAGTATCCGATCCCCGTGGACGAATCGACGGACAAAACCCAATGCGAACTGCCGCTCCCCGACCGTAAGGCAGCGACGACGCCGTCGACCGACTAATCCACCCAATCGGCTACAAGAATATTCGTCTCTCCCCTTTTCCTGCCGAACCGGTTTGAGGCAAAAACCAACTTCTTGCCGTCCCGCGTGAACATCGGGAATCCATCGAAGGTATCGTTGAACGTCACCTGCTCCAAACCGCTCCCATCTGTGTTGACCAGATAGAGATCGAAATTTCTGCCGTCCTTGCTGTTGACGTTGGAGGCAAAGATGATCCGCTTACCATCCGGGTGGAAAAAGGGAGCAAAGCTGGCCTTGCCCAGATTCGTAACCTGCCTCATGTTGCGACCGTCTGCGTCCATCACGAATATCTCCAGGGCCGTCGGACGAACCAACCCATGCGTCACCAGTTCGTCATAGTCCTGCAAGTCCTTCTCTGTTTTCGGACGGCTGGCACGGAAAACAATTCGATTTCCATCCCATGAAAAGAATGCACCGCCGTCGTATCCCTTTTCAAAGGTCAGACGCGTTTGGTTGGAACCGTCGAGGTTCATGACATAGAGTTCCGGATCCCCGTCCCGCATGGACGTGAACACGATCTTGTCGCCAACCGGAGAGACGGTGGCTTCGGCGTCATACTTTCGGTTGTTGGTCACTCTGCGCAGATTCGAGCCGTTCACATCCACCAAGTACAGTTCGAATTCGTCATACAATTTCCAGACGTATCCCTTTGAGCGATCCGCCGTTGGTGGACAGCTGTCCATGAAGTCGTGTGTAGAGGCATAGAGGATGGTCCGATCGTCGGGAAGGAAATACGCGCACGTAGTGCGCCCCTTACCGCTCGATATCATTTTTTTCCCTGACCCGTCTCCGTTCATGGTGAAGATCTGATCGCATTGCAACTCGCCGGAAGTTGCCTGAAACACCAATTGATCTTCTTTGAACGACCAGTACGCCTCTGCGTTTTCGCCACCATCGGTTAGCAATCGAACGTTACGAAGGTGTTTTTCGCCCGCAAATACAAGCGTATCCCAGGGCGGAGGTGCTACGGCGGCACTCACAGACCGATAAGTAGTTAATACAAAGACACAGGTGAACACGTACGATCCGACCCGGTTTGACATGACCATCTCCACTTCTGTGTTTCTGTTTTCGTGGCGAAAAATAGGTTTTTTTACGAACTTTAGCAAAACAAAGCATTTAGTCGCTTTGTCCTTGAACATGTTGTTTCCCACCGTACATTCCTGCATTCTCCCGTTCTAAAGGAGTCCCCATGGTCCGCCTTTCCTTTATCCCCTGTATTTGGCTGGTTCTTTGCACAGCTCTTTCCTGCTCCGCGCCGCCTCGTGACCCTCATTCCTTTTCGCGTCCTGATGAGATAGCCGTCACCCACATTGACCTCGATCTGGCTGTCCGGTTCGATCAGCGCATCCTCTCGGGCTCCGCCAGGTTGCGTCTCGATCACAGAAAATCCGCTCGCGAACTCTGGCTTGACACACGTGGTCTCGAGATCTTAAGAATAACGGCGGATTCTCAGGAAACACCCGCACGATTTCGCCTTGGCGATGCCGTCGAATACCTGGGTAAGCCGCTGATCGTCCAGATTCCCCCGGGCACGGAATTCGTTACGGTCTACTACTCGACAACGGAGCACTCCGACGCCCTTCAGTGGCTGGAACCTCGTCAAACATCGGGCGGACACCCGTTCTTGTTCACTCAGTCTCAGGCGATTCTGGCCAGGTCGTGGGTACCGTGTCAGGACAGTCCGGGTTCGCGCTTTACCTATTCTGCCCGCATCACGTGCCCCCCCGGCCTCATGGCTGTCATGAGCGCTCGTAACGATACGGTGACGTCCGCAGAAGGGGTGTATCGTTTCAATATGGAACTGCCGATACCGGCCTACCTCCTGGCGCTTGCTGTGGGGGACATCGCGTTCCGGTCGGTCGGCCCGCGAACCGGAATCTATGCGGAGCCTGTGATGCTCGATCGGGCGGCATGGGAATTTGCAGACACAGAGTCGATGCTTCAAGCGGCCGAGCGTCTGCTGGGTCCGTATCGCTGGGGTCGGTACGATCTGCTGGTGCTTCCACCGAGTTTTCCGTTCGGGGGGATGGAAAATCCCCGATTGACGTTTGCGACGCCGACGGTAATCGCCGGGGACCGCTCGCTGGTTGCTCTGGTGGCGCACGAGCTTGCCCATTCC
>JBBIJR010000017.1:28630-47307 GCA_037445875.1 Bacteroidota bacterium
AACCTCACGACCGCGGCCACGTGGAACGACATCTGGCTCAACGAAGGCTTCACCACGTATTTCGAACGGCGGATAGTGGAAGAGGTTTATGGCCGCGAGTACGCCGACATGGAGGCCGTCATCGCCCGCCAGATTCTTGATGACGATCTGCGGGAGATGGGACCCGACAGCGCGGACACACAACTGTATCTGCAGCTGGAGGGAAGATCACCGGATGATGCGAGTGATTTCATATACGAAAAGGGCTACTTCTTCCTGCGGTTGTTGGAGGAGTCGTTCGGCCGCAGGGAGTGGGACCGCTTCTTGCTTGGGTACTTTGACCGTTTCGCTTTTCGAACCATCTCGACGCGGGAGTTCACAACGTATCTGAGGGACGGTCTCATGCATCATGATCGCAAACTGGAAGAGAGCCTCAGGATCGAAGAGTGGATATACGGTCGCGGCGTGCCTTCAAATTGTCCCACGGTACGATCAGAGGCCTTTGTACGCGTCGATAAGGAAATCGCTGCGTGGCGGGAGGGAAAACCGGCACGAGAACTGGAGACCAGTCAATGGACGTCACAGCAGTGGATTCACTTCCTGAAGCGCCTTCCGGAGGCGCTGCCGCTGAACAGCATGGAAGAACTTGACAACGCCTTTCTTTTTTCACGATCGGGCAATTCAGAGATCATGTTCGAATGGCTTGAGCGAGTGGTTGAGAGTGGATACCATGAGGGTTATCCCGCACTGGAGAAGTTTCTGACAAGTGTCGGGCGCCGAAAGTTCGTGAAACCCCTCTTTGGCAAGCTGGTTGAAAGCAGGGACGGGCGCCTCCTGGCCCAAAGGATTTATGCCAGGGCCCGGCCTGGCTATCATCCTTTGACCGCCCGGAGCATAGATGCGATTATTGGTGCCTACCCAGACTCGTCATATAATTGACTATAGTCATATTATTGACGTCAACTTAGTGACACTGACTGGACGATGCGCTGTTAAGTACTCTAATTACAATATAATAGTTGGGGCACAATTGTTGTAGGTCAAAGGATGACCTACCTTTGTGGATGTTGACCTGTTCCGCTCAAGAAGCTTAGCGGAGTGTGACACAACACGCATGATGAATACTGCGCCATTGTATCCTGAGCCGGGAAACGGGCGGGCCACCAACTCCCTCGACGGCGAGCCTTTGGAGTCGACTTCCTTGCAAAGGAACGAGTCATCGCAATCGGATAATGAACGCCTTGGATTCATTTCCAATTTTTCCCACGAGCTAAGGAATCCCCTGTCATCCATTGTCGGCACACTGGACTATCTGTTGACGCATCGCGCGCACGAGGTGTCCTCCGTACGCGATCTCCTCGAGCGCATGGACCGGTCTGCCAGACATGTGCTGGAGGTTCTCAACACGCTGGTCGACTACTCGCGCCTGGAGGCCGGCAAACTCGCGCTCCGTCGGGAATGGACCGACTTGAACGTGGTGATTCGCAGCGCCAGGGACATTGCCATTGGGTATGTCGAAAAACTCGGAAAACATGCGCTGACCATCGACACCGGTGCGCTGTACGACTTGCCTCCCATTCATGCCGACGAAACGAAGATAAGACAGGTGCTGATCAATATCCTGCATAACGCTGTGAAATTTACGGAGGAGGGTACCATCCACCTGATTACATGGATTGAAAACGATCACGTTCACATTGCCGTGAAGGACAACGGTATCGGGATTCGTACGCGGGACCGCGACAAGATCTTCAAGGCGTATGAGCAAGTCAATCCTTCTGACCATCCGTACGGAGCCGGGCTGGGCCTCTACATCTCGAAGAGTATTGTGGAAATGCATGGCGGACGAATCTGGTTTGAAAGTGAATACGGTCAAGGCACGACATTCTACGTTGCGCTGCCCATCCACACATCTCCACCGTCGTGAGGGTTGACCACGTGGAGAGAGAATCCATGCCGATACCCGCAGCGCAGGCCGCGCCCCACGGCCAAACATCGCCCGGCCAACCCGCGGCGATCTCCGGAGGACACATCCTGATCGTCGACGACGATGAATTGGTGGGGTCAACGGTGGCGCTGATGCTGGAGACAGCCGGCTACTCTACTCGCGTTGTGGTAAGCGGCGTGGAGGCCCTTCGGTGGCTGGAATTGGAACGATACGATCTCATCGTAACGGACCTCTGCATGCCGGTCATGTCCGGCTGGGAGCTCATAGCCGAGATTCGTTCTCGTCTCGGGTCCATCCCGGTGTTCATCCTCACCGCTTTCGTGGATGAGTTGCTGTACGAGAGCAAGGGCCGCGCAGACGATCTCCAGGTCGACGAGATTCTCTTGAAGCCCGTTCGGCTGAAGGACCTTCTCGGACGGCTGGCGGCCTACCTGCCTCCTCAGGTACGGCCACGCGCCGGACCGTAAACCTTAGCCCCCTTTATCCCCCTTCTTATAGTGAGAACCAATAGAGTGCGGGCTTCGCCTGCACTCTATTTTTTTACCGGAGTGCTCCAATTTCGCTTGCTTATCGTGGGCCTCGAATCTATATTTCCCGTCGAAAATTCGACCGGAGGGTGGTCGCGTACGCCAAGGCGATTCTTCAAACGCACTTTCCCCAACCCGATGTTCCCAAACACTCACCTTCGCAGCCACACGCTGTATTCCATCCGAAAAAGGTAGGAGGCCTCCATGAGCGACCATGCTTCTCAAGTCAAGGGCTTGCCGGGCAACGCGTACACCGAACTAAGAACCGGTGAGGAATACATCCCGTTGATGGCGCCAACGCAGATGTATCCCGAGGTCAACGGACGATCGGTTTTCTGGGGCTTGCTTATGGCGATGGTGTTTTCCGCGGCGGCGGCCTATCTCGGTCTGAAGATCGGTCAGGTCTTCGAGGCTGCCATACCCATTGCGATCATAGCAGTCGGGCTCTCGGCCGCTTCCAAGCGGAAGAACGCACTCGGCGAGAACGTGATCATACAGTCGATCGGCGCCAATTCCGGAGCTGTCGTCGCTGGTGCCATTTTCACGATCCCGGCGTTGTACATTCTCCAACTGAATGCGGAGTTCTACCAGGTATTCTTTGCGTCCCTGTTCGGGGCTTTTCTTGGAATCCTGTTCCTCATTCCTTTCCGCAAGTATTTCGTAGCCGACATGCACGGCCGGTTTCCTTTCCCCGAAGCGACTGCCACCACCGAAGTGCTCGTTGCCGGCGAGAAGGGCGGTCAGCAGGCCCTGGTACTCGTCATCAGCGGTCTGATCGGAGGCGCGTACGATTTCGCCATCGCAACGTTTGGCTGGTGGTCGGAGGTATTCACGACACGGGTAGTCCCCTTCGGGGACGCATTGGCCGAGAAGGCCCGTATCGTCTTCCGTATCAACGTGGGCGCGGCAGTCACGGGTCTGGGGTACATCGTCGGTCTGAAGTACTCCGCCATCATCTGTGCCGGTTCCTTTGTCTCGTGGTACCTGCTAATCCCTGTTATCGCACACATCGGCGATGCATTGACCGTGCCGATCGGCGCCAATATTTCCCAATTGATCTGTGACATGACGGCAGAGGAAATTTTTCGCAACTACGTTCGTCACGTGGGCATCGGCGGTATCGCGATGGCGGGCATCATTGGTATCATTCGTTCGTCGAAGATCATCCGGTCGGCCTTCACGCTGGGATTCAAGGAAATCGTTGGAGGCAGAATGGCCGGCAACCAGCAGCTGAGAACGCAGAGGGACCTCGCGATGAGCATCATCGCCGGAGGCATATTGCTGACCGCTCTTCTGATCCTCGTGTTCTTTCACATGGGTGTCGTACACAACCTGTTCCAGGCCATGATCGGACTGCTCATCGTGTTGATCATATCCTTTCTCTTCACCACCGTCGCAGCGAACGCAATCGCCATTGTGGGAACCAATCCCGTTTCCGGCATGACACTGATGACGCTCATTATTTCCTCCATCATTCTCGTGTCCGTTGGACTGACAGGGGAGATTGGAATGGTCAGCGCCCTGATCATCGGCGGAGTCGTATGCACGGCCCTTTCCTGTGCCGGGGCCTTCATCACCGATTTGAAGATCGGTTACTGGCTGGGGTCGTCCCCTTATAAGCAACAGACGTGGAAGTTTGCCGGCGCTCTCGTGTCCGCCGCCACGGTGGGATGGGTCATGCTGATACTCAACGAGACGTACGGTTTCACTGGGCCCGATGCGCTCGTCGCGCCACAGGCCAACGCCATGGCGGCGGTCATCCAGCCGCTCATGACCGGACAACCGGCTCCCTGGATGTTGTATCTGGCCGGTGCCTTCATGGCTCTCGTCCTGACCATGCTGGGTGTACCCGCTCTCGCCTTTGCGCTCGGTATGTACATCCCCCTGGAGTTGAACACGCCTTTGCTGGTAGGAGGACTGATTTCCCACTTCGTATCCACGAGGAGCTCCGACCAAAAGCTGAATACCGCCCGCCGCGAACGTGGTACCTTGATCGCGTCCGGGTTCATTGCCGGCGGCGCGCTGATGGGCGTTGTCAGCGCCATACTCCGTTACGCCGGTTTCAACTGGATCGATGCAGAATGGGCCGAGTCCCACACGGCCGAGATCTTGGCCCTCTTCATGTTCGCCGGAATATGCTCCTACATGTACTGGGATGCGCGCCGTGCCAGGGTGGAGGCAGAATGATTTTTCCGGAGCGTCAAATTCTTCTGGACTTTTCCGGAGGATTTATCGTAAATTAATGTCCCCCAAAACGGAGGTTCCCCACCTCCGGGCTACGATAGAGACCCAGGGCTTCCCTCACCCTGGGTTTTTTGTTATCTTGTTGTTAACACATATGTTAAGAAAAAGCCCCGATAACTGTCGGGGCTTCATCCTGCAAGAGGGATAGTCGAGCTATGACCGCTCGTGCCAAATCTCGGCAAGTGTCACAATCACCCGCACGGCCATTTCCATATCTTGAGCTGCCACCCACTCCAGCTTCGAGTGGAAGCTGTGCTCGCCTGCAAAGATATTCGGACAGGGTAGGCCCATGAAGGAAAGACGCGAACCGTCCGTTCCCCCACGAATAGGGTGCATGATTGGCTCAATCTGTAATCGCTTCATGGCCTCCACGGCGAATTCTGTCACTTTTGGGTGTTGGTCCAAGACATACTTCATGTTCCGATACTGCTCTTTGACTTCAAAGTCGAGGCGGGAACCGGGAAACTCGCCGACGGTCTCTTCCGCGAGTCTTTTCAGAAAATCCTCGTACTGCGCCAGTTTTTCCGTGACGAAATCCCGGATGATGAACCGGATCGTTGCCATCTCCTCGTTTGCCGAGAAAGCCGTTGGGTGAACAAATCCTTCCTTCTTCTCCGTCGTCTCGGGTGAGAGTCTGTCCTTCGGGAGCTTCTCCATGAACCGGGAGGCTACCTTGATGGCATTGACCATCTTGTTTTTCGCGTAACCCGGGTGTATGTTTTTTCCGTGGAACTTCACGGTAACACCGTCCGCGCTAAACGTCTCGGACTCCACTTCGCCTCGGCTCGATCCGTCGACGGTGTAAGCGTACCGAGCGCTGAGTTTCTGGAGATTGATCTTCTCCGTGCCGCGGCCTACTTCTTCGTCCGGTGTGAAACAAACCTTGAGGGTTCCGTGTTTGATTTCCGGATGTCCGATCAAGTAATGTACCGCGTCCATGATTTCGGCCACGCCGGCCTTGTTATCGGCGCCCAGCAGCGTAGTCCCGTCCGCCGTTATGATATCAAACCCTTTCATGTTCGCCAGATCCGGATTGTTCTTGACCTCAATGACCTGGTTGGGATCGTTCGGAAGCCGGATATCTCCGCCCTGATAGTTCCGGTGGACGATCGGGTTGACATCGGCTCCCGTGACGGCAGGCGAAGTGTCCACGTGGGCAATGAACGCGATCACGGGGACATCTTTGCTCGTATTCGCCGGCAACGTTGCCATGACGTAACCCCATTCGTCCATCTGAGCGTCTTTGAGGCCCATCGCTTGGAGCTCTTCCGCAAGATCCTTCGCCAGCAGTTTCTGTTTTTCCGTGCTCGGAAAGGACGTAGACTCGTCGTCCGATTGAGTATCGTACTTAACGTAGCGCAAGAAACGATCCACGCAGGTAAATCGGTAATTGGGATCGAACATACGGTGCCTCTTTCGTTGGTAGTCGCCGGGTCAGGCGTTGAACAGTTCCAATAGGCGGTCAAGGTCGTCATGCGAGTAGTACTCGATTTCCACGGTCCCGCCTTCCTGGCGCCTTTTGACCTTGACCTTCGTTCCGAAACGAACTCGAAGTCTGCTTTCGATATCCGCAACGAGCGGATCCTGGCCCTCAAACATCTTCCTGTCCGATCGGTTCTTGCGCGTTCCTTTCGCTTCCAGCAGCGCCTTGACCAACTCTTCGGTTCGCCGTACCGACATGCCCGTCTTGACTATGTCCTTCCACGCGCGCATCTGCACTTCTTCCGACGGCAGGGAAATCAATGCCCGTCCGTGGCCGATCGTAATTTCCTCTTTCTTCAGGCTGTCCTGGATGCGCGCCGGCAGCTTCAAGAGGCGGATAATGTTGGTAACGGTGGTCCGGTCCTTGCCGATGCGGTCCGCCACCTGCTCCTGGGTCAGTCTGCATACGTCGATTAGCTGTTGGTAGCCGCTGGCCAGTTCGATAGGGTTAAGCTTCTCTCGCTGGACATTCTCAATCAGCGCAAGTTCCAGCATCTCTTCGTCGGTGACATTCTCACGAATGTACGCCGGCATCGATTCCAGATTGGCCATCCGCGCCGCCCGAAACCGCCGCTCACCGGCGATCAGTTCGTAGCCATGGGCTACCCTCCGGACGGTAATCGGCTGAATGAGCCCGTTCTGCAGAATGGAGTTCTTCAACTCCTCAAGCGCCTGCGGCTCAAATTCCTTGCGCGGCTGAAAGGGATTGGCCTTGATCAGGTGGATGGGTATCTGCGTGACCGGGCTTTCCTGGTCCTGGTGAAGCGTACCGTCCTTGGTGAGACCAGCACCCGGGATAAGGGCCCCCAACCCTTTGCCCAATCCGGTGTTCTTGCGCGGAACGAATTTCTCCGACATAATTCAGCTGTCCGTTACGCCAACTGGGGCTCGACGACGTTGGCAATCACTTCTTTCGCCAGCCCCAGGTAGTCCTGCGAACCGACGGACGCAGGATCGTAAAGGATGATCGGCTTACCGTAGCTGGGCGCCTCGCCGAGTTTGATGTTACGGTGGATCACCGTTTTGAAGACTTTTTCTTTGAAATACTCCTTCACCTCATTGACCACTTGGTTGGAGAGATTGAGACGGCTGTCGAACATCGTCAAAAGCACACCCTCGATCGTCAGCGCGGTATTCAGGTGCCGCTGGACCAGACGGATCGTGTTGAGGAGTTGACGGAGTCCTTCCAGGGCATAATACTCGCACTGGATCGGGATCAAGACGGTGTGGGCGGCGGTGAGGGCGTTCAAGGTCAGGAGCCCGAGGGACGGCGGACAGTCGACCAGAATGAACTCATACCTGCTCCGCAGCGGCTGGATCGCATTCAAGAACATCTGCTCACGATTCTCAAGGCTCACAAGTTCCACTTCCGCACCCACTAATCGTATGTGGGACGGCAGAAGGTCCATTTGTCCCATCATGGTCCTGGCGACAACCTGAGCCGGATCCAAGTTGTGGATCAGAACCTCGTAGGAACTCTTTTCGATCTTGTCCAGATCGAAACCCAGGCCCGTGGTTGCGTTGGCCTGTGGATCCAGATCCACTACCAGTGTTTTCTTATTGCTATGCGCAAGGCAGGAGGCAAGGTTGATGGCAGTCGTGGTCTTGCCCACGCCACCCTTTTGATTCGCAATGGCAATCACTCTACCCATCGGCTACTCCGGACCACGCTTGAACTCATACGGCTAAATATATGATTTTCAACTGAAGCTCAAAGAACAAAATTTGTTCGTTCGTGAAACAAGATGAATTCGTTTCACACGCCAATCGGGATGCTAAAAGGCAGGGTAATGTCTCGCGTACCTAAGCTCAGGGCAACGATGCTATACCCAGCGTAGGAAAAATACTCAATCGAAGGCCGGAGTCGATCAACTCGATGATCCATGCCGGATAGGCACCGGCTGCGACGATGGTCAGCATCAGCAACGACAACGCAAACACCTCTCGCCTGTCCGTGTCGGTCAGGTGGAGGAAGTGTTCATTGCGGCGCAGGGCCGCGGAAGGCTGCGCGAAGAATATTCGCTGCACCGCTCGAAGGACATAGATAGCCGTAAACACCACTCCCGTCAGGCAAATCAGCGCTACCCACTTCATGAAGGGACTGGGTGTTCCTGCCACACCGGCTGTAAAGGCACCTGTCAACACCAGCAATTCGGAAACGAATCCGGAAAGCCCCGGGAGGCCCAGACCGGTCATCCCGGCGAAAACAAAGGCCACCGTGGTGAATGGCATGATCTTCGCCAGACCACCCATTTCGTTGATGTCCCGTGTATGCAGCTTGCCGTACACTACACCCACCAGTGCGAACAACAGGGCCGTCATAATCCCATGCGCGAACATCTGGTATACCGCGCCGTTTAAGCCGGCAGGAGTCAGTGTACAAATGCCCAATGTCACTATACCGAGGTGCGAAACCGACGAATAAGCAATGATATACTTCATGTCCGTCTGACGAATGGCCGAGAGCGAACCGTAGACTATATTGACGATGGTCAGCAAACCGAAGAATACTACCCATTCCTGCGCTCCCGCCGGCATGAACTGCAACCCGATGCGGATGATCCCGTAACCTCCCAGTTTCATGAGAACTCCCGCATGCAGCATACTGACGGCGGACGGAGCGGATGCGTGGCCATCGGGAGACCACGTATGGATCGGCCAGACACCGCCAATGGTCCCGAATCCGATGAAAATCATTGGGAAAAAGACGAACTGCCAGCCCTGTTCCACGGTGAAATGCTGGCTCAGAAAATCGTAGTCAAAGCTCCAGACACCGGTGGCCGCGTGCGCCTGGACGTACAAACAGGGATCAGAAGAAGCGCACTGCCCAGCAGCAAGTACAACGTGAGTTTCATGGCGCTGTACTCCTTGCTGCCTGTTCCCCAAATCCCGATGAGCAGGTACATCGGCAAAACCGCGAGCTCATAGAACACGAGGAACAGGAAGAGATCGAAAGATACGAAGACACCAAACACACCGGAGACGAGAATCAAGAGCAGGGCAAAAAACTCCTTTTGACGTTGCTTGATTTCCCACGAAATCAGGCAGCCTGTGAAGATCGTGATGGATGTGAGCAGTAACATCGCGATACTGATTCCGTCCGCCCCAACGTGGTAATAGATGCCCAGGGCCTGTACCCACGAGATCTTGACGACGAAATTCCGGCCGATGGATGGGTCAAACTGAATGTAGGCGATCACCGAAAGGACGACCGTGAGCAGCGACGCAAAACTGGCCACCATTCGCGGACCGGTCACCTCCTCCGGCGGCATCAGCATGATCACCAGCGCGGCGGCTACCGGAATGAAAACAATGGCGGACAGGATCAGTGATTCCACGTCTAACCTCTACGTTAGGGTTTCCGGTTCTTCTTCCTCAGGATCATATATACGCCCATCACGCAGAGTTCCCTGAGGACGGGTATCCATTGCAGGAACTGAACCTTGCGGGGCCGGAGGCCGTATCGGATCTCATACGACGGACGAATCAGGTAATACTCCTGGTGCTGAATCTCGAAGGCTGAACGGACGATCGCCCTGCGCAGGGACCGAATCGTCGTTTTCGTGTCAAACAACTCGCGAGCCGACTTCACAATTTCCTTATTTCCCTTTTCCACCCATCTTAAGTACGCCGTGTACAGGCCGCGGCCGAGAAGATGCAGGTAAGGAGCCCTTCCCGCCGTTGTCCGGGCGTGCACCTGCTGATGCGCTCCGAACGGAGAATAAAAAGGCGGAAACGTGACCAGCATAATACCGCGCGGATTCAGCAATGCGTCGCACACACTGAACAACTCATCCTTCCTCGGAAGGTGCTCGATCACGTCGCGCAGGAGAATGACATCGTAAGCACCTTCATACTTCTCGCGCTGACGGTCATCGAAGATGTCTGCGGTCAGATACTCGACCCTCTCCGAACCGAACCGGGTGTAGTCAAAGGGTGCAACGTCCAGTCCCACGGCGCGCTCCGCCGATTCCGCGAACGCCTCAATGACCCCGCCGCTGCCGCAGCCGATCTCAAAGACGTTTTTGCCCGCGATCGAGATCCCCTGCTTCTCCAGCATCGGGATCAGGTAGCGTTTGGCGAGGATATACTGGTACGTCCAGTAGTACTCCTGCCAGTCGTTGAAGTCGGACGGCCTGATCATCTCCGGCCTAAGTCTTCACCTTTTCAAATAACAGAATACCGAATCGTCGGTCCGGCGACACGAACTGCCGGTTCAACTTGAACTTCGGGTTATTGACCAGATCCTCCTGCTGCACGTCGGAAACCAGTCGCCATGAGTAATGCGAATCCCAAGCCACGAGGCCGCCCACGGGCAATTTCTCGAGATTTTCCCGGCGCATCGTCCAGATCGTCGAACTGCTGTCTCGTTCCTGGTAGTAATTGAAATTATCAAAAAAGAAAAACCATGTGTGCACGACCATCATGGGCTTTTGTTGAGGCTTGACCGTATGCTCATAGTAGTCGTAAAAGTTTTTCACCGTCACGTGTTCCGGCGCAAGTTTCAATGGTGCTTGCTTGACCAATGTGTAGCCGACCGCCGTGGCCGCGATGACGACGGTGATGAAGCGTTTCATGGCACGGTCCGTCATGCGCAGATACCTGTTGAACACGAAAAGCAGCAGGACCAACAACACGATCAGGAATTTCAGATAGTCTTTTTCCTCCGATAAGAAGTAGTCCCCCACCAGGTTGAACGAATAATATACCAGCGTGACAATCGTCAGCAGAGCCAGAAACACGAAATCCATCCATCGGTCGTCTTTTTCCGGTGTTCCTGCATTCTTGCAGGCGAGCCAGCGGTTAAAGCCGTCCAGGCCCACCAGCGAAATCATCGGGGCTATAGCCACGAAGTGCCGGAGAAACCCGATCTGCGCCACGTTGCCTTTCCAGTAAAAATACACATGCAGCGCAAACAGGGCCACAACGGAGACATTCAACACGTTGACGCGCCGCTCCAGGATGTCATGGTAGAGACGGTATAGAAGATACACAAACAGCGTGGGGCCGACGATGAAAATAAAACGCTTGAAATAGTGGTCGAACGGTCCGTTTTGGTACATCCCATGCGCCGCACCTCCCATCATCGTCCAGAGGTACAGGGGGTCCTGCCGTATGATCATCCCGGCCACTTGCAGCGCCACCAACCCGAAGCCGAGCAGCAGGATCGGCATATACCGCCTACTGCGGATCAACTCGACGGCGAAAAACGGCAGAACCACAACAAGTTCCAATCGCGCCAGCGGCATCAGCGACAGGAGCAGCGTGCCAGGGACGTAACGTCCTTTATAGTAGTAATACATCCCGATCGCCATGAAAAAGGCGGCGATGGGTTCGGTGCACAGACTGAAGCTCGTTGAGAAGAAGATGGGCTGGAAGGCGGTAAAAACGACAGCCAGCCAGGCGTTGGGTCGATCGGTAATCACAGCCGTCCGGTAGACGAAGTAGATCGTACCTAGAGAAAGCAGCACCGTTGTCCCGGCGCAATACCAGTATCCGAACTGCGAGGGAATGAGGTACAGCAGAATTCCCAACGGGCGGCCCCACAAGTCCACAAAGTGCGCGGAATTGTGCGGGGCATACTGGGCCATGAAATACCGGCCTATGTTGTCGTCGTCGTACGGTCGAGGTGACTGGCTCATCCAGAAGAACATGAGCAGACCGATACCCCCCAGCAGGAGCCACACGGCGCGTAGGGACCGTTGAAAAAGGTCGTCCGAACCGGTCGAAGGGCCGACGCCCGCCTGTTTCTTTTTCTTTGCGACCGTTGCCATCCGCTACATGATCTGGGCAAGAATCTGCGGCGTTCTCGCATAGAGGTACGCCAGCACGAGGATCAGCCCGACGACCACCGCCAGGATGTAGTTCTGCAGGCGGCCGCTCTGCACCGGCTGCAGGAGAATGCCCGCCCGCGTGGTCGCGAAGGCGATCAGATCGACGGTCCCGTCCACGATGTGCCGGTCGAACCACGCGCAGGCCGCGGCCATTCGGAACAGTACATGGTTCACGATCCACGACCACAGCTCATCGATATACCACTTGTGCTCCAGGTGGTCGTAGAGGCGACCCAATCTCGCCCGGAGCGGGTCGTGGGCCCCAGTGGTCCATTCCACGGGCCTCCCGGCGTACAATGCGTAGGCGCTTCCTATGCCCAGCAAGGCCACCGCCACGGACGCGCCCGCGATCAAGTAGTGAAACACGGGTATGTGGTCCCATGTCGGATTCAGGAACTGCGCATAGCCTGGCAGCCCAAGCCATGCCGCTACGTCCGCATGACCTATCAAGCCTGCCACCACCGACAAAGCGGCCAGCAACACCAGAGGCAGTGTCATGCTGAATTCCGATTCATGGGGATACACCTTCTCCGGCACCCGGCCCCAGAACGCCACAAAACACAGCCGGAACATGTAGAAGGATGTCAGAAACGCGGCCGCCAGGCCCGTGCCAAAGAGCACGTAGCCGTGCACCGTGGCCACCTCAAAGGCCGTGGCCAGAATTTCGTCCTTGCTCCAGAACCCGGCAAAGGGAGGGATTCCGGCCAGCGCGAGGGTCCCGATCACAAACGTCCACACCGTAACTTTCATCTTACTTCTGAGCCCGCCCATTTCCCAGATGTTGTTCGTGTGCATCGCATGAATCACACTTCCGGAAGCAAGGAACAAGAGCGCCTTAAAAAAGGCATGCGTAAAAAGGTGGAAGGTCCCGGCCGTTTGACCCATCAGGGCCAAATCCGTGCCGGAATGGCCGTGGCCGTCGTTCATCAGCCCCACCGATCCCCCGATACCCAGTGCCATCATCATGTACCCCAGCTGGCTCAATGTGGAATAGGCAAGGATTCGTTTGATGTCATGCTGGGCGACCGCAATAGAGGCGGCAAACAACGCCGTAAACCCTCCGATGTAAGCCACCCAGAGCATGGTATCCGGTGTTGAGGCAAAGATCATGATGGCGCGTGCAACCAGGAAGATGCCCGCCACCACCATCGTGGCCGCATGAATCAAGGCTGAAACCGGGGTCGGGCCTTCCATCGCGTCGGGCAGCCATATGTGGAGCGGGAACTGCCCGCTCTTGCCCATCGCGCCGAAAAAAATCAGGAACGGGAACAAGCGGGCCAGCCACTCGGTGGTGTGACCGTACTGATGCTGGATCACGAAGAAATCGAAGGTCCCGAAGTATCCCCAACAGATGACGACCGCCATGAAGAAGCCGAGATCACCGGCCCGTGTGACCGAAAACGCTTTTTTCGCCGCATCGGCCGCCACTTTCTTCTCATAGTAGTAGCCGATCAGGAGATACGAACACACGCCTACCAATTCCCAGAAGATAAACATCTGGAGCATGTTGTCCGACAACACGAGTCCCAGCATCGAGAACGTAAACAGGGAGAGGAAGGAGAAAAAGCGGGACTTGCCCTCGTCGTGCCGCATATACCCGATAGAGTAGATGTGGACCAGCATGGACACCGTGGTAACAACGATGAGCATCATGACGGACAGCGGATCCAGATACACTCCCAGCGTCACTTTCAGCGCATGGCCGAGAGGGATCCAATCCAACTCGAACGTCTGGCGGCTCCCTCCACCGCCGAGCATCTCACCCAGCACGCGCAGGGACAAATAGAACGATCCGGTTACCGACGCACAGGAGATAAAGGTCGTGAGGGCCTTGTACCTGCGGGTGAACAGGACCGTTGTCACGAACGAAAAGAGCGGCAGGGCCGGAATCAACCAGGCCAGTTCATAGAAGTAGGGCATCACTTGTAAGACTCCGGAAAACATCGTTGTACGGGAGCGGTCATTTCTTTAGAACGGTCAAACCGTCCACTTCCACGCTGCGGAAGTTCCTGTAGACCGACATGACGATTGCCAGCGCCACGGCCGCTTCGGCCGCAGCCACGGTCATGATGAAGACGACGAACACCTGGCCCGTCACCTGGCCTGGATACACAAAGCGGTTAAAGGCCACGGCAATCAGATTGATGGAATTGAACAGAATCTCTACGGCAATCAGCATTGCAATGACCGACCGGCGGATCATCACTCCGACCAGACCGATGCAAAAGAGAACACCTCCAAGGACCAAATAGTGATACAATCCGACATCCATGCCCATTCTCCGATCAATGAACCATCACTTCGGTTTTTTCCTCTTCCTCGCCGGCCGCTTTCTCGGCCGGCGTCTTTGTTCCCTCCCTGCCCGCCAGGTAGGCCGCGCCCACCAATGCGACGAGCAACAAAACGGTGACGACGTCGAACGGCAGGATGAAGTGCGACAGGAGCGCCTGTCCGATCTCGCCGAGCAGGTCGGCCGGCAGGTCTGCACGTGAACCGTTCCCGCGCGCATACTGACTCTTGAAGAGGTACGTCACGATCAAGACCATCACGCCCACTCCGATCACGGGCCCTACGAAGCGCTGGGAATTGAACGGATCGCGCGTCTCATCGTTTATGCGCATCGTTAGCATGATCGCGAACAGAATCAGGATCGTGATGGCCCCGATATACACGAGCACCTGCACGACCGCGAGGAACTCTGCGTCAAGAGTGATGAACAGCGCCGCGAGACAGAACAACATGCCGGCAAGGAACGTTGCCGATTTGAAAATATTTCGGTGCAGAATGGTGACGAGCGCGAACACCACCGCCAGACCCCCAAAGACATAAAACGCCATCACCTGTCCCATAAACACGCTCCGAATCTAAACTTTCTCGTCCGTTCCGGCCGCGACTTTTTTCTCGGCCAGCTTCTTCATACGTTCTTCATACTCGCGCTTATTGATCACATCGATAATCTCTCGTTCTCTGGGGGAAATGATCGGCTGATGAGCGGCACCGGTCTGGCGTCTGCTTGCATCGTAGAGATCGTTGTGGTACTTCATGTCCTTCACCAGCACCATGTCCATCTCGGCCCGGTCGTACAACGCCACCTCGTAATCGTGGCCCATGATGATCGCGTCGAAGTTGCAGGCCTCGATGCACAGATTGCAGAATTCGCATTTGACGTAGTCGAGTTTGAATTCCGAAGCGATTCGTTTCTTGGTGGGATCGGGATGCCTGTCGGCCGTTACCTGGATGCACGAAACCGGACACACGACCACACAGGCCATACACGCAACGCATTTGGTATAGCCGGCAAACTCACCCTCCGTTTCGTACATCATCTTGACGTAGCCGATGTACCGATCGGCCAGTTCTTTGCGTACGTCGGGATATTCTACCGTCGTTTTGCGAGAGAACATGTACTTAAGGGTCACGGCCATGCCCAGCATCAGGCCCCAGAGCCCTTTAAGGAGTTTGATCACGTATGGCACGACGCTCACCTTCCTACCCGATACTAATCGTTTAACAACCACACGGCGGCTCCCGTGGCCACCAGATTCGCAAAGCCGATGGGCAGCAGCACCTTCCACCCGAATTCCATCAGGTGGTCTACACGCAGCCGGGGGAACGTCCATCGGAACCACATCAACAGGAAGATCACGAAATACGTTTTCCCAACAAACATCAGCACGTGCATCCACGTCGGTACGGTCGTATTGTCGGCGAACGGGATCAGCCAGCCGCCCAGGAACAACAGGACCACGACCGCCGACGAAACCAGCATGGCAGAGTATTCGCCAAGGAAGAAAAAGGCGAACTTGGTCCCACTGTATTCCGTGTGGAAACCGGCCACGAGCTCCGATTCCGCCTCGGGAAGATCAAACGGCGCCCTGTTGGCCTCCGCGGTAGCGGCCACGAGAAACAAAAGGAAGCCTACCGGTTGATATACAATGTACCACGTCCCTCCGGCCTGCAAGGCCACGATCTCCTGCATCGAGAGCGTGCCGGCGATCAGAAACACACCGAGCACAGCGGTAATCATGGGAACTTCGTAGGACACCATTTGGGCGGCGGACCGCATCGCTCCAATGAGGGCGTATCGGCTATTCGATCCGTACCCGGCCCAGAGAATGGCAAAGATCACCGAACTTCCCAGGGCGAAGATGTAGACGGCACCCATGTTGAGATCGCTCACGCCGACCGTTCCGGCGACCGGAATCGTTACAAACGCGGCAAACGGCGCTACGAACGCGAGGATGGGCGCCAGCAGGAAAATGCCGGTATCGGTCTTTTCATTTCGGATGTTCTCTTTCAGGATCAGTTTGATGATATCGGCCGTTGTTTGAAGAAGTCCCCACGGCCCCACGCGATTGGGACCGATCCTCGATTGCATCCAGGCCGAAACCTTGCGCTCGAGAAACACGAGGATCAGCGCCTGGAGAGCCAGCAAACCAAACACCACCAGTACTGCAACAACTCCAAACAACATTTCGTTCATCGTATGCCTTCGTTTCGGTATTATCGGTCCACGTCCCCGAGCACGATATCCACGCTCCCGAGGATCGCCACCAGGTCTGCAATCTTCCACCCTACTACCATCAGCGGCAGGATGCTCAAGTTCGAAAAACTGGGCGTACGATACTTCACGCGGTTGGGCTTTACCGAGCCATCCGATTCCATATACACGCCGTATTCGCCGCGAGGGGCCTCCTGGCGAACATAAACATCCCCCACCGGCGGTTTGATGTTCCGAGGCAGCTTCTTCACTTTGTGCATTCCCTCGGGCAGGCCGTCCAGAGCCTGCCGGACAATCTTTGCCGATTCGACGATCTCGTCCATGCGGACCCGGAAGCGATCGTAGCAGTCGCCATCGTAATAGACCGGGATGTCGAAGGTGAAGCGCGGATATACCGAGTACGGTTCTTCTTTCCGCAGGTCCCACGGCATGCCGCATGCTTTGAGCATCGGACCCGTGATACCGTAGCCGATTGCCTCTTCGAGGGTAATGGCCCCCACCCCGCGGGTCCGTTCGATGAAGATCGGATTGCCGGTAATCAGATGGTGGTAATCCTCGACTTTTGCCGGGAGGAGGTCCAGGAATTGCCGAGCGAGCTTTCCAAAGCGCGGCGTTATGTCTTCGGCCACTCCGCCGACACGAACGTACCCGTACGTGAGCCGGCTCCCGCAGATTTCCTCAAACAGATCGAGAACCAGTTCCCTCTCCCGGAATCCATAAAGGAAGGCCGTCTGCGCACCAATGTCAGCACTGAACGCGCCCATCCACAGCAAGTGGGATGCGATTCGGTTCAACTCTCCCACGATCACACGGAGATATTCTGCACGTTCGGGAACCTCGATGGACGCAAGTCGTTCGACCGCACTGGCCACGCCCCAGTTGGCATTCATAGAACCGAGATAGTCCATCCGATCCGTAAAAGGCACTATCTGCTGATAGTTTCGGTTTTCCGAGATCTTCTCAAAGGTACGGTGCAGATAGCCCAGATCCGGGTCGCAGGCAGTGACCACTTCACCCTCCATGCTGACCACCAGCCGCAATACGCCGTGCGTACTGGGATGCTGTGGGCCGATGTTGAGGAGGAACTCTTCCGTCTTGAGTTCGGTCTCTGGCCGCGTCCTGACAATTTCTTTTCGGCGGACGGGAATCTGATCGATCAACGGCACGTCCGGCCTGAACTGCCTGGACATGAGGTTGGCCGGTGGGACCGCCTTTAGCGTATGGTGTGGCATCATCCGTGGTCCTGGGTTACATTTGACACAGGGGCGTCACTGAAATTCCGGCTTTTTCACGAAAAAGCCGGGCCGCTCGTAGTCCTTGCGAAGCCCGTGACCGACAAAATCCGGGGGGGTCAGGATCCGGCGAAGGTCCGGGTGACCCTCAAAACGAACGCCGAGCAGGTCAAACACCTCCCGTTCGGTCCAATTGGCTCCGGCCCACCATCGAGTGACCGACGGAATGGATGGTTCGGTCCGGTCAAGTTTGACTTTGACGAGGATGTAATGCTTCCACCGGTACGAATGGAAGCCGTATACCATGTGGATCTGACTTTCGGGGAGATGATCGGAGGCCGTCAGAAGATCCAGAACATCAATCTGCAACTCCGGCGACTCGCGCAGGAACTGAACAACGGAGAGGAAGTCCTCTTTTCGAACAACCAGGTTCTTGTCGTATTCCGTTTCGATCTGAGGAAACCGGTGCCGCACAAGGTCGGCCATCGCTTGAAATTCCATGAACTCGTCTATTCCTGTAGTCTGGATTCTGCCTGGAGGTCGTCTTCAGCCGTGGAGACGGATTTCTTTCGCAGGACTCCTTCTTTTTCGATTTTGCGCTGCAGTTGGATAAGCCCGTCGATCAAGGTCTCGGGCCTGGGCGGGCATCCCGGCAAGTACACGTCCACCGGGACCAATTGGTCCACGCCTTTGACGACGGTATACGAATCGTAATAGAACGGCCCGCCGCCGATCGCGCAACTGCCCATGGCGATCACGTACTTCGGCTCGGGCATCTGGTCGTACAATTGTTTGACCCGTGGCGCCATCTTTTCGGTTACCGTGCCCGCCACGATCATCAGGTCGGCCTGCCGCGGCGACGCCCGCATCACCTCCGCCCCAAACCGCGACAGATCAAACTTGGACATGAGCGTCGCCATCATCTCGATG
>JBBIJR010000017.1:47329-50227 GCA_037445875.1 Bacteroidota bacterium
GGCCAGTCCAAACCCAAGCGGCCACAGCGAGTTCTTCGTGCTCCAGCTGAACAGGGCGTCTATACTTGTGATGACGATTTCGCCACCCGGGAACTTCTCTATTTTGGGGAACAACTCCTCGTTGACTACTCCCATTGCAGGACTCCTTTCTTCCATGCGTAATAGAGGCCGATGGAGAGTATCACGATGAAAAACGACAATTCAATGAAGGCCACCGCCGGCCAGAAATTAAACACCTTCACCAGCGGTATGAACAGCACGACCTCCACGTCAAAGATTACGAAGAGGAGGGCAAAGAGATAATAGCGGATGTTGAACTGAAAGTATGAGTCCGCCTGTGCCGGCAGTTCGCCGCACTCATACGGCGTCATTTTAGCTTTGGACGGGCGATTGGGACGCACCGACCAGGAGAGGGCCATCGCCGCCAGTACCATGGCCGCTCCCCCGGCGAGAAAAATCAACACATACAGGTAATTAGCCATTATCCTTTCACCTCGACAACCTTGCTCCTTTCTTCACAATCCAAAGCCAGCGCAATATAGGGAACTGAAGTAACGTATGCAAGCCACAGTCAAGATTAATTCAGAATGCCGTACGGATGCCCGCTTCCCCACGCCAATCCACGCGCTCACCGGCCACCAGAACCGGACGGAAATCCGTATAGAAGCCCAGTGCACCGCTTTTTGCAAGGCGGCGGTACTCCCTCGCCGAATTTACTGCCGCCATGATCCGGTTTACGATGAATCCGAACACAAGATACTGCGCTATTCGCTCGCTTTGCTGGCTGGAAATTCGAAGGCGGTCGTATTTCCGGCGGTTCGATTCCGTGTCCCACCGCCAGTAATTGGCTTCGGTTTCCTCGTACAGGAACTCCGTACCGGAAAGGCGGCGCGTGGTTTCGTTGTACGTGTACAGGTCGGCGAACTTTCCGACGTACGTCGAATAGTCTTTCGGTTTCGGGGCGCTCCAGTCTACTCCGGCGTGCTGGGCGGCAAAAGCCCGGGCATCGCTCCGAATCCAACCGCTGTGCGACGATGCGTAAAGGTAGACCGACCACAGCGCCACCTCCATGCCAAAGAAGTATTTTCCGCTCGTCCAATCCCCGACTTTCCAGTCCTTCAGATACAAGTCACCCGCGCCCGGAACCACCAGCGAATAGAAGAAAACCAGCTTCCGGGATTTCCGCGTGCCGGATTCCGCCGGTAGTACGGAGGGTGAGAGGATCGATGAGGGAAATTCTACAGCGGCCTGGGTGAACTGTGCGCAAAGGGAGGTGGGTGCCAGCAGCAGCGAACATAACCAGAGAACTTTTGTCATCCAATTCCTTTCATGATCTTCTCAATTCGGCTTTGGGAAACATGAGGACGCATCGAGTCCCGTTCCGGCCGTCCGATTCGATACCGATACCCCCATGATTCTCCTCCACCAGTTTCTTGACAATCGCCAATCCGAGCCCGGAACCCTTTTCCTTTGTCGTGAAGAAAGGATCAAAGACCTTTTCTCGGATGCCTTCTTCGATGCCGTGGCCGTTATCCGAAATTGTAAGTTCCATCTGGCCATTGTGATCTTTGGTCTCGATGGTGATCACGCCATCACCGTTCATCGATTGAATGGAGTTCTCGATCAGATTGACTAGAATCTGCCGCAGATGCCCGGGATCCACGAATGCCTGACGTTCGCGAACGTCCGTCCGGAACTGTATCGCCTTATGGTCTAGGTCCTGACTGAAGATCGAGCGCACCTCATCAATGAGGACCTTGACATCGCAGGTTTGTGGCTGAGGCACCTTCGGGCGGGCAAACTCCAGGAAGTCCGTGAGGATCTTCTTCATCACGTCGACTTCGTTGATGATCTTGCGGATGTAGTTCCTTCGCACCCCGTCCTCCGTGATCTCCTTGTTCAGGAGATGTGCGAATATCTCGACGCCGCCCAGCGGATTTCGCAACTCGTGAGCGACACCGGCAAGCATCGTTTTAAGATACTGGTCCCTCTTGAGGATGTTCCGGCGCATCGTCTCCATCGTGTCACCCAGATACCCGATCTCGTCGTGACTGCGAATGTCGATGGCTCCTTCCAGATTCCCTGAACCGATCTTCTCCGCCGCGCCCATCAGCTGCTTGACCGGATTGCTGATCGATCGGGCAAGATAGTACCCGATAAGCACGGACACCACGACGCCGATGATTCCCACGGTCAGGAGGTGCCACTCGATCCTCTTGACGAGATACAGAAACGTCGCGCTGCCGTCCACTGCGATCACGCCGCGGATTTCGTTGTTGACGGTCATCGGGACGAATGCGCTCTTATAGAGTTTGCCGTCGTAACTCTCAAACAGCACACTGTGGGAAGGCAGTCCTTTGAGTGTCCGGTCGAATTCGTAGCGGTTGAATTTCAAGAAAGGATAGTGATAATCGATCCGCACTCCGTCCTCCGTGTCCAGAAGGCTGTTGCCCTGCATGTTCATAATGTAAATGCGGTCCACATCCGTTACGTCGCGCAGGTCGGCGAGTTTTTTCTTGAAGTTTCGGTACGTGCGGCTGTTCTCGTCACCCGGAGTCAGCTTCGTGACCAATTCGGTATTTACCTGCAAGGCCGCCGCCTGGCCTACCGCGAGCAACTTCTTTCCCAATTCCTCCTCGAGACTGCTCTCTGTGTACCAGTAGTGCAGCAGTCCACTTACGCTGAAAATGGTCAAACAGAACATGCTGAATGTGAATATCAGCTTGTTCTGGATCTTGGAGGTAATTAGCGGGAACATACGGCTTTGCAAACTCACATACTTTGACGTGCAGACAATTTAGACTTGAGCCTCCTCTTATTCAAGCCTTTTTACGGCAGCCAAAGAACCATGGAAGACCACTGCACGGGCTGGTAACGTCCGCTTTTGAGCATGGCGAG
>JBBIJR010000018.1:0-27197 GCA_037445875.1 Bacteroidota bacterium
ATGATGAACCACCGCAGCGCACCCATGGAGAGGACCGTCGTGTGCGAATCCAGATCGCTCCGGAGGTCAAGGCGGGAGACGTTGCGGCCATCGTGGCGGATGTCGGCACGAGGCTCCGCGTCGAGGGTGACGCGTCCGTTGTGGAGCGTCAGAGTGCCGCAGAACCGGGGGGCTTTGGGGGGAAACACGATCGTATTGGCGGTGTCGCTGCCGAACCGGTTGGCGCCCTCCTTCAACCAGAACAACCCGGCCAGATTCAGCCAGCCGGTCTCCTTCTTCAAGTTCGCAATTCGCCGCGCATGCCAGTCGTCGATCTCCTTGACGTAGGAAGGATCGGTGAGGACCGCGGGCTTCTTCTGTCCGCAATTCTGGACGAGCACCAAAGAAGCGATGGAGGCGATCGCCAAGAACCTAACCGCATGCTTCATGGATACTCCGTTTCGATCGTTCGTGGTTGCGGAATCCAATGCGTCAATCGGTGATCGTGATCGTCCAGGTCGTCTCGAGCAGTTCCTCTGGAAAGCTCTCCGGAAGCGGGTCCAGGGGAAACGAATTGACAACGGACGCATAGGCCGGAGCCACGAACGACTTGTCGCACGTGTACTCGATCACCCTGGAGTCCAGCAGCTGACCCTGGCGGTTCATCTTCACCCAGACGACCAGTTGACCCAACTTTGCAAACGGATTGAACGCGATGCGCGAGGTGATCCGGTACCATTTGTCGGTCATTTTGTTCTTCCACTTCAGCATGTAGGGCGCAAAATCCCAGCGGTACGTATTCAGTTCATACGTCGGTCCGGTCAGCGTTCGGGGAACTTCCTCCGTCGATCCCGTGATCAGTTCTTTGAAGGATTTTCCCGTGGGGTTCTTGAGGAACGGAAACACCGGCTGGTTGGTCGTGAAACGGTCCTCTTCGACGGGTGATTCCGATGTTCCCGTTGCGCTTTCCTCCCTCTTGATGCTCGGCGTTTCTATTCCGGGTCCGATCGTGCGGCCGGCCATGATGTCTTTGGGTATGTCCTTGAGTTTGGATTCCGAGTCATCCGTGGACAGAATATCGGCGTCCCTGGGGCGGAGGCGGTTGGCAAGCGGGTTTTCGATCAACTCGATGGCTTTTTTCACTTCCTCGTCCTGCGGCAGCTGCAGCGCCACGAGTTTTTCCGTCCGGCGGATACGCTCCTCAATCTGCTCGTGACGCAGGAAAACGATCAGCGCCCCGACGAGCAGCAGGTTGACGACCACGGACAGCAGTACGGCCAGCGAAAGACTTTGCTGTTCATCCGTCAAACGCGGGACGGTCAGCACCAACAGCAGGCCGCCCATTCGGATTCGTACTCTCACGCACACGCCTTTGCGCATCGATTCCGCAACTTACTACATCCGGGCGAAATCCAAAAGACCATTTGTCCTCACTTTGCTCGATGGACCACACGGCCGTGCACGATGGTCATCACTACGCGCGTTTGCAGGATTTCGTGTGGACCGGCCGTCGTGATGTCCTTCGATAAAACCACCAGGTCGGCGAGTTTGTCCGGCTCGATCGAGCCTTTCAGGTTTTCCTCGAATGCGGCGTAGGCGGCGTTGATCGTGAATCCGCGGAGCGCCTCCATGATCGTCCAATGCTCCGAGGCGTACCAGCCACCCTGCGGAAAGCCGTTATGGTCCTGACGGGTGACGGCGGCGTAGATTCCCCAGAGAGGATTGGGCGATTCGACCGGAGCGTCGGAGCCGAAGGCGATGTGCGCGCCGGTTTTCATCAGGGTCCGCCAGGCGTACGCACCGCGCACGCGCGCGGGTCCGAGGCGATCCTCGGCCCAGTACATGTCGGAGGTGCAGTGAGTCGGCTGCATCGAGGGGATCACGCCGAGACGGGGGAATCGGGGAATGTCGGGCGGCGAAAGCACCTGAGCGTGCTCGATCCGGAACCTGACCGAGTCGCCCTTGACCCCGTGCTGCTGGAAGGCCTGTTCATACACGTCGAGAACGGTTCGATTGCCCCGGTCGCCGATCGCATGGATACCCAGCTGAAAGCCGCTGCGCAGGGCATCGCCGGCGATCCGTTGCAGGTACTCACGGCTGTTGAGGGCCAGGCCCGTATGGCCGGGTGCGTCGGAGTAAGGCTCCAGGAGCATCGCACCGCGTGAACCCAGCGCGCCGTCGGCGTACAGTTTGACCGCGCGGACGGTCAGGAAATGGTTGAAGAGACCGATCTCCGGTCCGCGGTCGAAGTACGAGCGCAAGAGGTCTTGCGTATCGCTCAGCATGGCGTACACGCGCAACTGCAACCGCCCGGCACCGGCGAAACGTTTGTAGAGTTCGAGCGCCGTACGGTCGACGCCCGCATCGTGTACCGTGGTCAGTCCGTACTCGACGCACGTCTGCAGCGCCATGGTCAGCGCCACGCTGTCCTCTTCCATCGTCGGGACGGGCAGGAACGGTGTGATCAGGTCGATTGCGTTATCCACCAGGACGCCCGTAGGATGGCCCGTCGCGTCGCGCAGGATCTTTCCGCCGGGCGGGTCCGAAGTCGAACGGGTGATGCCGGCGCGTTTCATCACGTTCTCATTGACGAGGACGGCGTGGCCGTCCACTCGGGACAGATAGACGTAGTGCTC
The DNA here is from genome assembly GCA_037445875.1 of Bacteroidota bacterium. Taxonomy (GTDB): domain Bacteria; phylum CLD3; class CLD3; order SB21; family SB21; genus JBBIJR01. The sequence goes on from JBBIJR010000018.1 coordinate 2,616, forward strand.
CCGCGTGGCCGCGGAAAGCAGATGGTGAGAGGGGAACGACTTCGTCGGCCAATCGTTCTGGTCCCATCCACGGCCCTTGATCCATGAACCTTTCGGGGTAAAACGGGCCCGGTCCGCAACCAGCCGGACGACCGATTCGAAGTCTGCGGTCCCGCTCAGGTCGAGCTGTTGCAGCGACCTGCCCAGCCCGAGCAAATGCATGTGCGCATCGATCAGTCCGGGAAGGACGAGCGCTCCCTGCAGGTCTTCGGTCTTGCCCGCGACGTAAGCCGAGCGAATCCGTTCGTTCGTTCCCACGGAAACAATCCGTCCGTCCCGGATCGCCACGGCTTCGGCAACGGGCTGCTCGTCATTCATCGTAACGACCTTGCCGTTCACCAGCATCAGATCGGCGGTTTCCTTGAATCCGCAGGCGGTCAGCAGCACGGCGCTCGCTGCCAACCCTGCCATCGTTCGAATCATAGGGCGGCTCTCCGGTTAGGTGGCATCGTCCTCTCTCAGCCAGGACAACGTCGCGATCTGTTTGTCGAACACTTCTATCAACTGGGACGCGGCGTCCTCGCTGATTACATGCTCCAGGCGGGCATTGAGGATCACGCTCCGCTGCAGCATGAGCATCTGGCGGTACACCGTCTGCAGGTGCGACTCCGCGAGGGCCGGGTCCGCAGACTGCAGTTTCTGAAGACTCTTCTCCGTGTTCTGGATGATGAACTCGTACTGCTCCTTCAGGTCGCTGTAGACGGCGGACGTGATCATGCCCTTCCGGTAATCGCCTTCGAGTGCCGCCAGCGCGGCCCGGGCCGACATCATCATGCCCTGGCGCTTGTCGAACTCGATCTGACCGGTCGAGATCGTCTGCAGGTTGAGCAGCCGAAGGATGGGTCTCAGCGTCGTGCCCTGAACGATCAGGGAGAAAAATACCACACCGAACGTCAGGATGATCAGGTAATCCCGGTAGATCAGCGTGGCGGGGAGGCTGACGGCCAGCGCCATGGACAACGATCCCTTCAGATTGCCCAGCACCAGCACGTGCTGCCAGCGGAGCGGAATCTCCGGCGTTTCCGTTCGCCTGCGTCCACGAATCCGATTGACCAGCTGGCTGAAGGGATAGATGAACGCGATCCGGCCCAGGTTCACCGCGAGGACCGAAACGAGGATGGGCACCACGTTATCCATCAGTAATTCGAAATTCAACTGCAGGCCTATGACGAGGAAAACGACCGAATTGAGCGTAAAGGCGGTGAAGTTCCAAAACGAAGTTAGCGCGATGTGCGTCGTTGCCGAAAGTTCCATGCGCTTGCCGAAGTTGCCGATCATCAGAGACGCCGCCACGACCGCGATGATGGCGGACACGCCGATGCTCTCGCCGAGCACGAATACGCCGTAGATGGCAACCACCGTGAGCAGGATCTCGATCAGGTGGTCGCGAAGCCGCTTCATGACCAGCCCCGCCGCGTAGCCGGCGGCCAGCCCCAGTCCCAGTCCTCCGGCGTACGACACGATCAGGTTCATGCTGAACCGGAAATACTGGATCTCTTCGGGGCGGTACTGTTCTGCGAGGATGAGCGAGAGGATCAGCTTGAACAGAATGATCGCCGTGCCGTCGTTGAAGAGGCTCTCGCCCTCGACCAGCGTGCTCAGTTTGGCCGGCGGACGGAGTTCCTTGAATACGCTGAGGATGGAGATGGTGTCGGTTGGTACGATCAGGGAGGCAAACAGCAGTGACGACATCCACGGGATGCCGACGAGGTAGTGAACGACGAGGCCCACAACGGCGATCGAAACGATCGTGCCGGGGACGGCCAGCGAAAAAATGACCGGCCAGTGTTCCTTCAGATTGCTGATACTCGACGCGAAGGCCGAGTCGAACAGCAGGGCCGGCAGGACGACGTAGATGATCAGGTCCGGATCGATGGAGATGGACGGGAACAGCCTCCAGTAGCCCAACACCAATCCTGCGAGAACGAGTCCGATGCTGTACGGCAGCTTGATGCGTCGGACCGCCACGGACACCACGACCGCAATGAGCAGAAGCAGGAGGACGGATATGAGCGCGTCGTGAGGCTGCATGGAACCGTTCAGGAAATGAGTGTTTGGCTACGATCTGCGTATCGCCGCATCGAGAGGAACTCTTCCGCCGGCGGACCGGACGCGCCGACGGCGGCAGTGTTCATTTTTCGACGGCGAGTACGAAGGCCGTCGTGAGCTTGAGGATGTCCTTGTTGGCCTTCTTGAGGCGGTCGCTGACGATGCGGGCGAGGTTGCGGAAGACCATGCATCCGATTTCGGAGTCCCTGTCGATCAGTTGAGCAAAGTCGTCCCGGCGGATGATAGCCACCCTGCAATCCGTGACGGAGGTGACCGTGGCCGACCGTTCGCTTTTCTCTTCAAACAGCGCCATTTCTCCGAAACAGGCAAAGAATTTCGAACTCAGCCGGATGAGCGACTTGTCCTTGGCCGACGTCTCGTACTCCTCCAGTTTGATCATCATCTGCTTGGATATCTCCACGTCTCCCCCGAGCAGGAGGAACATCTCTTCACCCCGGTCCCCGTCCCGTATGATGACGCTGCCTCGTGGATAATCAACGACCTTCATGATCGCAATCAATGCGTTGAGTTTGGCATCCGACAAGCCGGCAAAGAGCGGGAACTTCTTAATGAACTCGGTGTCCAGCATACAGGTCCTGATTAGGATTTATTGGCGATTACGATGGCCACGTTGTTTTTTTCGATGGTATAGTCCGTATCCGGATTGAGATCGATGGCCAGCCGTTCTTCTTCGGCGAACTTCTTCCCAGATTCCTGGAGCTTCTGGCGGATGAAGCGGTCCAGGTACGAGTTATCGTCAGACAGCAGGTCGTCCAGGGCCATGGCCTTGGACTCCCGGGCAATACCGATGAGAATGGCATTGTGCTCCTTCTTCATGAATTCGCTCAGTTGGCCGAAGTTCCTACCCACGAATTCGTCCGGTATCTCGGTCCGGACGATCTCATTGCCGAAACGGTAGGACAGCAGTTCATCCACCACGCGAGGCACACCGGGGTGGGTCACGTGCATGGCGAGGAGGAAGCCGCTGTACTTGTCGCTGATGACCACATCGTCCGCATTCGCGCGGCGAAGGTGCTGGGCGCTGTCCGGATTGAGAATGTGAGCGTACACGCGGATCTTCGGGTTCATGTTCTTGATGGTCAGCGTCGTGATGATCGTCTTCTCATCCGCTTTGTTGGCTGTCCCTTCGTTGGTATCGGCCACGATGATTACGCATTCGGCGCCCCGCACGCTGGCGCGGTCCAGGATGGCATCGTTGGCAAAGTCACCGGCCACAAAGCTGATCTCCGCCTGTGGGTGCCGCTGGATGATCTCTCCGATCGGGGACGGATCGCAGGAATTGACCAGAACGATCGAAGGGAAGTCCTGCTCCGCTTCGAGCGCCGAGATGATATTCTCAACGTTGAAGTTCCAGCCGCAGATGATAATGTGGTTCTTGAGCTTGACGGGTTCCAATCCTTGGCCCTTTCGGATTCGTTGTTCGACAAACGTGGATGAAATAGTGGCCGTCAGCACAGAGATGATGGCGACACCCGCGATCATGACGCCGACGGCGACGAAACGGCCCATCGTGGTGACGGGGAAGTAGTCCCCGTAACCCACCGTAAAGATCGTGACGAATGCCCACCAGATGCCGTGGGCCCAGTCCTGGATGATGTTGAACGACGTGTTGTTCGGGTTGCGCTCGGTCAGCCACATGGCAAAACCGCTCACGTGAACCATGAGGATCAGGCCGCCCCACAACTGGACGTACGGGTTGTTGATGATTTCGAAAGACCAGCGTTTGAACCGCTTCTGCCAGTTGCGCTTCCTGGCCTTCCTCCACTGCGCGCTCAATTCAATTGATGATCTCCTCCCTTGCACTCAAACGGGCTATGTGTTCCTGTTTCAGCCGCTCCACTGCTTCGCTGTTTTCCGACAGGAGGTCCTTGAGAATGGGGATCAGATGTTCGGCGGCGAGGGCGCGTGGCAGGAACACGTAATCAGCGCCTTCCGCGTACATCCTCAGCGCACGGGCCGGACTCTCGGCCGTGACAACGATCTTTGCGTGCGGGCAAATGTTCTGGATCTGCCGGATCATGCGCAAGTTGTCCGTTCCTACGAGCACCGTGTCAGGGATCGTGGAGACCACGACTTTGGCGTCGTGGATGCCGGCGTGATGAAGCGTATCCATATGGCTGATGTCGCCATAGATCGCCCGGATGCCCATGCTGTTCAGCTTCTGGTGCACGTTGGGGTTGAAATCGACGACGACGATTTGTTCCTTCAAATGGTCGGTCCTGTCGGTATCCTGCCCGCCTGTCTCCTCGATCTCGCGGATGAGGGAACTTGCAATGCGGAAAAAACCGAGTACGGCGATGTCCTTGCCGCCGGGGGTTTCCGTCCGTTCCACTCCGGAGCCGATATCTTTGAATCCGAGCTTTTCGAGAAGGGAGGCGAGCGCCTTCTGAATGGGATGACTGTACTTGATCAGGTACGGGGCGGCAATCGACGTGATCACAAACGTGAAAATGATGAGCGACAGAAGATCGCTGCTGATGTGGCCCGCCGAAAGACCCAGGGCTGCAATAACCAACGAAAACTCACTGAGATTGGCCAGGTTGATCGAGGTGAGGAGACTCACGCGATGGCCATTCTTGAGTGTGTAGAGCAGCGGGTAAATGGTCACAAACCTCGACAGAACAAGGAACAGGGCAGCGACGGCGGCGAGGCCCAGTACCGACGGATTGTTGAGCGGATTGGGAATCTGCATACCCAGAGCAACGAAGAACAGCGTCACGAAAAAGTCGCGAATGCTGACCACTTTCGCGATCACGTCGAGATTGTACGGAAACGTAGAGATCGCGATCCCCGCGATCAGCGCACCCATCTCTTTGGACAGGCCGAAGTATCCGGCAACGGCACACACAAAGAAGCACCACCCCAGCGAGGCCACGAGGATCAGTTCCGGCACCTTGGCAATGGACTTGAACAGCTTCGGAAGCAAGTATCGGCTGATGAGCATGCTGAATCCGACGAGCATCCCTCCCTTGGCGAACGACCAAAGGATCTGGCCAATCGCGGGGTCGGCCAGATTGGGCTGAACGCCGAGCACCACGATGGCCCAGATATCCTGAAAAACGAGTATGCCGAGCGTGATGCGCCCGGCCAGCGTGTCCAGTTCGAACTTAGCGTAAAGGAGTTTGACGACGATCGCTGTGCTCGAGAGCGCACAACAGACGGCGAGATAAACGAGGTCATACTTGCCGTCCCCGACGGAATAACCCAGCAGGAAGAAGAAGCCTATACCCAGGGCCGCACACAGAACGAACTGCAGCACGCCGGAGAGGATCAGCGTCCGACCGGATTCTCTCAACTTCTTCATGTCGATTTCGAGACCGATCATGAACAACAACAAGATCAGGCCGATCTCGGCGATGACGGAAATGTCTTCCTGGCTGGAAACGAGGCCGAAGCCCATCTGCGGGCCGATCACGACACCCGCGGCAATGTACGCAAGAAGCAACGGCTGTTTCGAGAAATGGCCGACAAAGGCCATGACGGTGGCCGCCAGTATGCTGATGCCGATACTCGAGATCAGGTTGTGTTCCTGACCCCCGCCGCCTGCCCATAGCGAGGCAGGAATCGTCAGCGGGATCACGAAGGCAACCAGCGTGAGGGAAACAAAGCGCGGAAATTTCGCAGCGCTTTGGAACGACATCGGGGTCTCCTGTTGAATGGCGAGGATGGCGTCGTTTCCAACATAACCACAATAACGATTCATATCAACGAAAAATATTGTTCCTCGCTACCCAAAGAAGCGGAAAAACGTTGCGGGTGGCCAAACGACGGTGCTTCGTACAGGTGTACGCATATGCGGCAACCTCGAGGAAAAGCTCTTGAATAATGAGGGGGCCGGCGATATATTCTCCGCGTCACGGCAACAGGGTTCGTCGAATTCCTAAGCCGTGTCATGGGCCCGTAGCTCAGGTGGACAGAGCATCTGCCTTCTAAGCAGAATGTCACAGGTTCGAGTCCTGTCGGGCCTACGATTTAGTGTTGGGTGATGAACACAGGTTCTGCGCCAGAGGCGCATCTTAGCCAGTGGTCGACGCCTCCTGCGAAGCCCTGCCGAGCCAACCGGGGCCGGTTTTTGATGCGTCAGTTGGGTTTCTTTCTTAAAGACTTCTATCTCCCTCTTTTTTTTTTCCACCGCATCATTTTCCCTTATGCATTTTGTGCCCTTCCTGGCTCTTGTTAGAGTACCGTGCGCCCAAAAAGGAGAAAGAAGGAGCTATGTATAAGGAAAGGAACGAATTAGGGGAAAACGTCCGCCGCCACATGGTGGCCGAGATCAGGCGGGACATTCAACACGGAAGCCTGTACGTGAGCGAGCGGCTTCGCGATACGGGAAAGAAGATGTACCCGGAACTCCTCATCCAGGCCGCGGGGAAATGGGACCAGACCTGGCTGGCATCTCAATTGAGACTCCACAACTGCATGAAACAAATGGAACTTAAGAGAACTCCGAGCGGGGCGTCGTTGGTGTCCGTTCCTCCAAACGCCGGACAGACACTTGCCGCGGACGAGTTCGGCCGCTTTCTCCTTCGCGGTCTCTGCGTGCAGGCGATCGAGTCCGCCGGGGGCCGGCTCGTCGTCTGCGCGTCCAGCAACGGAATACCGCCACCGCCCAAGGAGGTGGCCAAGATCGGAGCGGAGGTGGACGCGTTCAAACTTCTGGAGGAACTCAGACAAGGCGCCGGAGTTGAAACGGCGCTCGGCAGGGGATTGACCGTGAGATTGCCTTGAACGTCAAAAAGACGGGTCAGGCGGAGAGATACAGAGAATCACGGGCAACAAAGAGAACTCCTGGTTTCTGAGTCCTTTGTTATGCCTCCGGGGCCCAGTGGGTTTTGTTCTCCGCCTATCTCTTAAACAACTTCCGTCTCGTCCCCAACCCCTGACGTCCTCATTTTTTCCTTGCAACTAAGCCTCTTCAACGCCCTCAACCTTGTAGTCGCAAGTCCTTTACATCCAGAAAACGTAAAGGTGGGAGGACAAATGTCCTTATTTAATCATCACCATCTTCCTCGTCTGCACGCGGCTTCCCGCCTCGAGTCGGTATAGATAGACACCGCTTGCCACAATCCGGCCGCGGTCGTCAAGCCCGTCCCACGCCGCCGTGTGAGGACCCTGCCACAGATGTGTGGACACCAGCGTGCGCACCTTCTGGCCCAACAGGTTGTACACTGTCAAGCGAACGTCCGACTCCTCGGCCAGTTCATACTTGATCGTCGTTCCGGCGTTGAACGGATTGGGGTAGTTCGGGTGCAGCACAAAACGATACGGATTGACGGGATTGCCCTCGGTGTCGACCAGGGTTGTGTTCCTCAGGATCCAGTTGTTCGGGTCCAATTGCCCGGAGGTTGGGGCGTGGGATAGATGAGTGATCACAAAATCCTGGCTCTGCGCGTTGTTGAATAACACTACCGTCGTGTCCCATCCGGACGCGGTCAGCTTGAAATCAACGGGCATCGTGAAGTACGCCGGATTGCTTGTGTACGTTGTCTGCGAAACATGGACGCTCACACGATAGCCGCTGTCCGTCGGCGTCGAGATCCACGAATAGGTGTACCGAGGATAGTTCTCGCCAAAAACCCACTCGTTGAAGAAATAGTCCAGGTCCATGCCCGACGCACCCTCGCACGCGTCGCGGAAACCGGGCGTGGTAGCCGTGCCGTGGCGGAACTGCGGGTCGTTGGCGTAGGCGTACATCGACGCGAAAAAGAGGCTGTCGCCCAGCACATGGCGCAGCATGTGAAGGACGGAGGAGCCCTTCTTGTACGACCGGTACCAGTTGAACAGGCTCCCCACGCTGGTCGTGTCCTGAACATACAGGGTTCCGGTGGCCATTTTGGCCAGATTGAGATCGGTGTTGATCACCGACCAGTATTCCGATGTGCCGTATGCCTGCTCCATATACAGCGCTTCGCAATACGAGGCGAAACCTTCGTTGAGCCAGATGTCGGCCCAGCGGGCGGGAGAGATCATATCGCCGAACCACTGGTGCGCCAGTTCGTGGGCAATCACGTCCTCGGCGAAGGGGTAGGTGATCGACGTCATCGTCTGGTGTTCCATCGCGCCGCCCCAGCCGAATTCCGCGTGGCCGTACTTCTCGGCGACGAACGGGTACAGGCCGAAGAGATCGGAGAAGATATCGAGCATCTCGTCTGTTTTCGCAAACTCGGTCTGCGCGGACGCGAGATGTTCCGGAAGAACGTAATGCACGATGGGCATCGAATCGCCGGGTGTGTGATGAAACCACGTGGTGAATTCGGCGAAGTCGCTTATCGCCAACATGATAAGGTACGTTGTGATCGGATACCGCTCCTGCCAGTGATACGTCTTGGTCCCGTCTCCGTTGTTGAGCGCAGACACGAGCACGCCGTTGGCTCCGGCCTTGAGGGTGGAGTCGCACGTGATCAGGATGTCGGCCGAGTCGGCCTTGTCGCTCGGATGGTCCTTGCAGGGCCACCAGTCGCGTGCCCCGTACGGCTCGCTGAGCGTGTACACCCACGGTTGGCCGCTTCCGTGCGTGTCGAACGTGAAGCTCCCGAAGCCGGTGCTGGGCGGCACTCCGCGATAGTAGACCGTGACGTCGAACGATTCGTTCAACGCAGGCGGCACGGCCAGCGTGACCGTCAGCATGTTGGCCGCGTGAGTAAATCCCGTCAGCGTGCCGTTGAACTTCACGGAATCGACCGTCAGGGCGGAGGTGAGGTCGAGGATAGCCGTCGCAAGGCCCGCCTGCAGACTCTTCGCATTCATCGCCACGGTACCGCGCACATATTGCGGGTTGGTGGTGATCTTTAGTTCGAGCCGATAGTACGTCGCATCATACCGTCCGTCGGATTCCACGCCGTCGGCGTGCTGCATGCGTGCAAAGGAAGCCGCCTCCCTTTGGATGAATTGTTCCTTGTTTGGCGAAGCACTCTTGTCCTGCGCTTGAGCGGTGAACGTCGCACTCAGAACCAGAGTCAGAAGAGCGTACAGAGTTTTCATGGCTGCTCCGTTTTCCAATGGTTACCCAGACCCGATTTACTTATCCGAATATACGAAATAGGTCAGGTAAATCAATTGAAAAACAGGGCGCCATCGCATTCGGGATTGCTTGACAAATAGCGCGTCTGTGAATACATTGACCTTGCCGGAGCGACAACATGACCTTCTCAAGGGAAATGCAGAAAGAAAAGACCCGTGTTGCGCTGACGTCCGTGGTTGCGGCCGTCGTGCTCACGCTGTCCAAATTCGTCGTCGGGTTCATGACCGGCAGTCTCGGCATTCTCTCGGAAGCGGCCCATTCTGCGCTCGATCTGGGAGCTGCCCTGATCACGTATATCGCCGTTCGCATTTCCGACAAGCCGGCCGATGCGGACCATTCCTACGGGCACGGCAAGATCGAGAACTTCTCCGCGCTGATCCAAACGGCGATCCTGATCCTCACGTGTTTCTTCATCATCAAGGCCGCCATCGAGCGGATGGTGCTGGGCCAGCTGCAGGTGGAGGTCAACGCGTGGGGGTACGGCGTTCTGGTGCTCTCGATCGTGATCGACTATTCGCGCTCGCGGGCTCTGCTGCGGATGGCGCGTAAGTACCGCAGCCAGGCGCTGGAGGCGGACGCCCTGCATTTCTCCTCCGACATCTGGAGTTCGCTTGTTGTCATCTTCGGTTTGATCAGCACCAGCCTCGGATTTGTCTACGGCGATCCGCTCGCGGCCATCGGCGTGGCCCTCTTTGTGCTCCTGATCAGCGGCCGCCTGCTGCGCCGCACCGTGGACGCGCTGACGGACACGATGCCCCGCGATATCGAGCCGACCATCCGGCACGCTTTGCAGGGAGTGGACGGCCTGCTGAATTTCCGCCACCTGCGCGTGCGCCAGTCCGGTTCCAAAGTGTTCATCGACATGTTCGTGAGCATCCGGCGCACGGCGCCGTTCGAGGCGGCCCACGGCATCACCGACGAGATCGAAAGCCGTATCCACGAGATCGTACCCAATGCCGATGTGGTCATCCATCCCGAACCGCTCGAGACCGAGGACGAAAGCATCATCGACAAGATCCGCATGATCGTGCAGGAAGAGGGCATGGCCTGCCACAACGTGCGCGCCCAGAAGGTGTCCTCGGGCTTCTACGTGGATTTTCACCTTGAATGCGAAAAATACGAGCATTTCGCCGATGCCCACGAAGTTTCCACGCGCATCGAGAAGAAACTCAGGCAGAAGATCCCCTCCATCCGCAACATCAAGACCCACATCGAAGATGCGCGCGACCGCATGGTGGCGGCCGAGGACGTTACTCCCGGATCGGCCCATCTGTTCCGCCGGGTCGCCGAAATCGCACGCGCCGAGGGCAGTGTCCGCGACTGCAACGACTTCATCATGATCAACGTCGAGGGCAGAAAGAAACTCATGATGAACTGCGTGATGGATCCGTCGTTGTCGCTGGACCAGGTACATGCTATCACCACATCTCTAGAGAATCGCATCTATCTCGAAATACCGGAGATCTCCCAGATCGTCATTCATCCGGAAATGGTCGAGGATGCGACGGCGCGATGATGACGTTCGTGTCCTCCCACGGCCTGCAGATCGGACGTTTTGAGCCGCTGGCGTCCTTTCCGGGATTGACCGCGTGCCATTCGACGCGCGGCGGAGGCGTAAGCACGGGACCATTCGAGTCGCTGAACCTCGGTCTTCGAACGGAAGACGAGCCGGACCGTGTTCGGGAGAACCGTTCGCGGTTTTTCCGGGCCGCCGGCGTCGACGGGGACCGGCTCGCCGTGCAGCGGCAGGTGCACGGGGACCGCGTCGCCTACGTCACGTCCCCCGGAGTGTTCGCGGATACGGATGCATCGTTCACCGACCGTCCCGGTATCTACCTGACCGTCACCACGGCGGATTGCGTTCCCATTCTTCTGTACTGGCCGTCCGTGCGTGTCGTGGGAGTTGTGCATGCAGGATGGCGGGGAACGGAAAAACGGATCGTCGAGAAGACCGTCCGGGCGATGGCGGCACGCTTCCAAAGGGAACCGGAAGATCTGATCGCCGTCATCGGTCCGTGCATTTCCGCTCGGAACTATGAAGTCGGCGAAGACGTGGCGGCGAGGTTTGATGCGTCGTTTGTCCGGCGGAACGGTGGAGCATCACCGCATCTGGATCTCGCGGCGGCAAACGCTGCCCACCTGGAGGCTGCGGGCGTGCGTCGCGTATGCCCGACAGACCTGTGCACGATGGAGCGACAGGACCTTTTCTTCTCCCATCGCGGAAGCGGCGGCCGGAGCGGTCGTATGCTGGCCGTAATCGGCATTACGGAATCTTAACTCGAGGAGTCCATGGAAGGCATTGACAATTATCTGTATGAACTCGTAAAGTACTCGGGCGACGTGATCTTCACCGTCGGGCCGACGCAGTGCATCCTTTCGTGGAACGTGGGCTCCGAGGAACTGCTTGGCTACAAGCCGCACGAGGTGATCGTGGACCTGTTGTCGCCTCCGGGGAACAAACGGCAGATGCGCTCCATGGTCGTGGAAGTGATGGAATCGGGCACGCTCAAGAATCTCGAATGCGAGCTGGTTGCACGGGAAGGCAAAGTTGTGACGGTGTACCTGACCGCCTCGCCGATCCACGATACGGACGGAGACGTGGTGGCCGTATCCGTGATTGCCAAAGACGTAACCGACCAGAACCGCCTCCTGCTGGCTCTCATCGAAAAGGAAAAACGCTCGGCGCATCTCGAAGCGCTCCTGCAGTCCCTGGCGACCATCTCCCACCACATCCGCAACGCCGCCATGGTCATTTCCGCCAAGTCCGAAGTTGCCCTGCAGCTGGGCAATGCGCACGCCTATCAGGAGATGGCAAAGGTCAGCCTCCAGCAGACCCGCCGCATCAACGCCGTCATCGAGAGCCTCAATGACATGGTCAGAGAAGTGCGTACGACGGGCGACGATCTCAAGACGGTGGAAATGACCTGCTCGCCCGCTCCGCATCTGGACATTGAAGAGCGGTTGAAGGAACGCCTGCGCCGGCTGGATGAAGAAGAACGTGCCTGAATCCCCGGGCCACCCGATCCCGAATCCCCAACGCATCAAGATCGTTCTGGTCGAACCGCAGGTCCCCGGCAATATCGGATCCACGGCACGCGCGATGAAGAATTTCGGCCTTTCGTCCCTGAGACTGGTTCGGCCGTGCGAGTACAAGGTGTCGGAGACCTACTGGTTGGGCGTCCACGCGGACGACGTGATCGACGCCGCCGGGGTGTACGACACGCTGGAAGACGCACTTCGGGACGTCCACTGGTCCGTGGCAACGACAAACCGCACGCGCTTCACGCATTTTCCCGTCCACACTCCGGTCGAATGCGCGGCAAAGATCCGGGAAACCTCCCCCGCAACCAACGTTGCCCTCGTTTTCGGCAGGGAGCGAAATGGCTTGACGAACGAAGAGGTGCATCAATGTCACGTGATCCTGACCATTCCCACCTTCGAAGCCAGCCCCGCCTTGAATCTTTCACACGCCGTGGCGGTAGTGCTCTATGACGTCTACCGGGCGCATCTGGACGTCAACCCGCACTTCGAGTGGCGCTACGCGGAACCTGCCGAGGTTGACAGCCTCTATGCACGTATTCGCTCCGTACTGGAACTCGCCGCATTCCGGCCGCGAACGACGATCGACGAATTCCTCCTCGGCGTCAAGCGGATACTCGGACGTACGCCGCTGGAGAACCGAGACGTGCGGATCCTGCATAAGATCTTTCAGGAAATCGAGAGAAGACTGAGGCGGGGAAACGACTAGGCGACGACCGATCCGACCGAGGCCAAGAGCGACGTAAAAACTTTCAGGCCGTCCGTGTTTCCGAGTACCGAGTCGGCGCAGCGTTCCGGGTGGGGCATCATCCCCATCACGTTGCGTTGTTCGTTGATGATGCCGGCGATATGACCGAGAGAGCCGTTGGGATTGGCCTCGTCCGTCAGCCGGCCGTCCTCCGCGCAGTAGCGAAAAACGATCCGGTCTTCATCTTCCAGCCTTTTCAACATGTCCGAATCCGCGTAGTAATTGCCGTCCCCGTGGGCGATCGGCACCGTCAGGATCCGGCCGCGCGTGTAGTCCAACGTGAACGGCGTCTCGGCGTTCTCCACTCGCAGAAATACGTTACGGCAAACGAACTTCAGTCCGCGGTTTCTCAGCAGCGCGCCGGGCAGCAATCCGCACTCCGTCAGAATCTGAAAGCCGTTGCAGATGCCTATGATCAGCCCGCCGTGCTGCGCATAGTCCATAACGTCCTGCATCAGCGGGGCCAGACGCGCGATGGCGCCCGTGCGGAGGTAATCGCCGTAGGAAAAACCGCCGGGTAGTACGATCAGGTCGAAATCGCGAAGGTCCTTGCGATCCTTGTGCCACAGGAACTCTGCTTCCTGACCCAGCACTTCCCGAACCACATACCAGGCATCGTGGTCGCAGTTCGAGCCGGGAAAGATGATCACGCCCGTTTTCATGATGCCACAGTATATTCGAAACCCCTCGTAATCTCAAGTGGTTTTTGGCCGCTCGCTGGGCTCTCTCTATGGCTAGTCCACCATCCAGGGCCGGGCGGTTGGCCCGACGCGGGCGTTGGTACCCGTTACAGACGTCTACGTGAACCTACGTAGAATTACTACCTGTTTTTTTTGCCGCAAATTACGGGTACGCATTGATTGGCTCCGGACTTCCTTTGCCTTAACTTAAGACCATAAATGCATCGACGATTCCCAGCGCCCAACAGGATGCTCATTTGCCACCGGTCTGTTCACTCGACCATCGACCGTACCATGATCGCATGAACAAGCATTGCCGAACATATTGTCGCCCAAAGGTGCCCTGGTGGCTGCTGATGGCCTTATGGCTATTGGGCATGGTCCGTCCTGTCTTCGGACAGGAGCAGTTTTACAACTATTATGACAAGGGCCTGCAGTATTCCAGGAACGGCGACTGGCTCCGCGCGATTGAAGAGTTCAAGAGCGCCATTTCTCTGGAGTTTGAAGACAAGGCGAAGAAGAGAACGTACGGAACGAAATTCATAGGCTACTTCCCCCACCGCGAACTCGGGATCGCCTACTATCGCCTGGGCGCCCACGAAGAGGCCCGCAGGGAGCTAGAACTGTCACTCGAGTACAAGCGGACTAAAGAGGCCGAAGAGGTGCTGGTGGAGGTGCTTCAGAAGGGGTCTGCTGGCACCAAGGACATCGGCGAGGTCGTGAAAGAAAAGGAGGCTGAAGCCACCCTGGCCCGCCTCAAGGAGGAAGAGCGGCGGATGAAGGAGGAGCAGGACCGGCTGGAACGGGAGCGCCAGAAGAAACTGGAGGAAGAGAAGAAGAAGTTGGAAAAGGCGAGCCGGGAGAAGGAGAAGCAGCTGCAGGAGGAACTGAAGAAGATCGAAGACGCGAGACTGAAGCTTGAACAAGACCGGCAGAAACTGGAGAAGGAAAAAGAGAAACTGCGCCAGGGCGTAACCGACGGGCTCCTCCCCGCCGGCGCTCTGACGTACGATCCTGCGAAAGTCACGCAAGTGGGCACACGGCTCTCGATTGCGGTATTGCCGTTTGTCGACAAAGGCAAACGCGAGCATCTCAGTTCGGCCGCCACGGACAAGATGATCAATCAGCTGGTCAATATGCGCCGCTTCCGTGTCGTCGAGCGGGCCGCCATGGACGCCATTCTCAAGGAACAGGATTTTAGCATGACGGATTTCGCCGATCAGAACGAGGCGGTCAAGGTCGGTAAACTCCTCGGCTCAGATGCGATCGTCATCGCCAACATCAATTCGGTGGAGAACTACGGGAGTATTTCGGTGCGCGTGGTGGACACCGAAACGGCGGAGACTATCGCGGCCAAGGACCTCGAGTCGGACCTGACGTACGTGTGGAACGTCGAGCACACCGTGTCGAAGCTTGCGATCCAGATCTACAATGAAATGCCGCTCGTCGAAGGCTTCGTCGTTCGTGTCGAAGACGATCAGGTATATTTCGATCTCGGCGTCGGGGAGGGCATACGCAAGGGTACGAAATGCGTGCTGTACCGAGAGGGGGAGGAGATCCGGCGGCCGAAGACGAAAGAAGTACTGGGTAAGAAGGTGACCCGCCTGGCCGAGGCGGTGGTGGTACAGGTTCAGGAAAGGCTCTCCGTGGCCCGAATGGTCGCCGAATCGGTTGCTGGCAAAGTAGAAACAGGTGACAAGATCGTGGTGAAATGAACCTTGTAAAACCCAATACAGGGAGGTGGACATGGAATTGCTTCGATGGATCATGATGGGATTGCTCGTCATCGCGGGCCACAGAATGCTCGGCGCGCAGATACTCGATTTCAATTTCGTAGGAGCGGGAGCACGGGCGGCCGGCATGGGACAGGCGTTTATCGGCGTGGCCGACGACGCCACATCCGTCATCTGGAACCCCGGCGGCCTGACGAAATTGGAGAAGCCGGAGGTATCGTCCGTCATGCGGGTGGACTTCGACGTATGGGATTGGACCGGCCCGAACGCAAGCTGGGATGACCTTGACGAGGAATTCAGCCACGCCTCCGTGAACTTTGGCAGCTTTGCCTGGCCCTTCGATGTGGGAGAGCAACGGCTGGTCGTGGCGGCGGCCTACCAGAGACAGATCGATTTCTTCTCGAACCAGGAAGACGGCGACTACGAATCCCGCGGCGGGATCGTTGCCATTACCCCTGCAGCGGCGTATCGCATTACACCGTGGCTGTCGGCTGGCGTCGCGGCCAACATCTGGACGGGGTCCCCTGCATTCAAGATCGTGGATAACGGTACCTTCAAGGGAAACCTGGAGTACTCGGGGTTCAACGTTGTGGCCGGAGCCATGGTAGATCTGGATGGACTGCAGAACAAGGTACCTCTCAAGATCGGTGCGGTACTGAGAACACCTTTCGTGCTGAAGGAAAAAGACAAAGGAGATATCGTGGGCCGAGGCGACCGCGATATGCCGCTGATGCTTGGGTTCGGCGCGAGCTACCGGATCGGAGAGAATCTCACGGTGGCCGCCGACTTCGAGACGCGCCAGTTCGGAAACAGCAAGATCACGCAGGATGGATCCGAGGAGGATCTCAGTCAAAGCGGCAAGAACCTCGTACAGCTGCGCGCCGGTGCGGAGTACCTGCTTGTGAGCGATTTTGCGGTCATTCCTTTTCGCGCGGGCTTTCAGACGGTACCTACGCTGTTTGCGGACCAGGAGTGGGACGGATCGCAGTGGGTGCCGACGAACAAACAGGTGGCCGGTACCGGGTTGACGTTCGGTTCGGGTCTGATCTTCGAGCGGTTCGCGCTGGATGCAGCCTTCATGCGGACTAGCCACGAAACGAAGTTCATCGATACCGGTAAGCGAGAGATTGTCAAGAACGTGTTGATCTTCTCAGGTATATTCTATTTCTGAAAAAACAGGGAGGAAAAGATGAAACAGCTCATAACACTGTCCATCGTCTTGCTGGCGGTGGGTCTCCTGTACACCGGCTGCGACTCGACGACGTCATCGGGCGGCCCAACGACCCGCCGTTCACGCCGTCCAATCCGACGCCGCTGAACGGCGCGACGGGTCTTGACGTGGATACCGTCTTCTTCGCGTGGACCGCCTCGGATCCCGATGGCGATGATCTCACGCACGGAATAGCCGTTTACCAGGATGCTGCATTGGATACACTGGTAGGAGCGGCGCTGACTCTCACCTCGCCCTCCGCGTACATAACCGGCCTGTCCTACAGCCACACGTACTACTGGTATGTCTGGGCAATGGACGATCGGGATACGACCGTGGGGCCCGTGTGGTCGTTCACGACAATGGCGCCACCAATACTGACCCTGATGTCCGAGGACTTTGATGCGCTGGATGTACCCAATTCCAACTGGGTTACCGGGGACCTGAATGCCACGTCGGGCTTTGACTACTGGGACAATCAGCTTGGTACCGACGGTGCCCGTCTGATCAGCAGTCCCTACAGCCTTTATTGCGCCGATGTGAGCGACCAGGCGGGACAGTTCTACGATGATGACATGTTCGCGTATTTTGAACGTGCGGCAAGCGCGGGCATTGATCTGACCGGCTACACAAACATCCAACTGAGCTTCTGGCTGTGGTACGACACGGAGTTCGACTTTGATTTCGTGTCCTTCCAGTACTGGAACGGTTTAGTCTGGGTGGAACCGGTGGGAGGTCGGTTCACGGGGACTTCTGGCGGTTGGGTTCAGCAGACAGTGGATTTTTTCGGCAGCGGGATATTGTGGATACGCTGGGTCTTCGTTTCGGACGAATCGGTCACAGACGAAGGAGCGTACCTGGACGATATTCTATTGACGGCGCAGCCTACTGGAAGTTCCCAGGGTGATGCCATCATGGTAAACACTACGACGCGGCCGCCATTGGGGGCGCGAGGATTTACACCGTCTTGTCCCGTGCCAAAGAAATCCTTTTAGCAACTGACAAAGGAAGTCGGCCCTCCCTTCCCTGGATCGGAGGGCTTTTTTTATGCCCGTTGCGGAAATGCCGTTGATTCCGTATGTTGCACGCTGATTGCACGAGACGAAAACGGCTCACCCGTCATGTATCGTTGGCTCACGCTCTTTTTCTACCTGTTGTCCTCCGCATTGCTCCCGGCCCAGGACCGGCCCGCCGTGAACGTCACGGTTGATCGTGACTCCATTTCGATCGGCGAGCGCATGACGTACACCGTCACGGTGGAGGCGCCTGAATCCATGACGCTGATCGGCGATCCGACGACCGATTTCCGTGACTTTGAGGTCACGCAGATCAAGCGGTTCGATCCGGTCGTTGCCGCCGGGCGGCGTACCGACCGTTTCGAGTATACGATCACCACCTTCAATATCGATACGTTCGAGATCCCTGCGCCCGGCGCGTTCGTGTTGAGCGGAAGGGACACGGTGTCCCTCGTAGGACGGACCGTCACGATTCGCGTCACGAGCGTGCTCGACACGGCCGCGGCGGACATTCGGCCGGAGAAACCCATCGTACGTGCCGAGGTCCGGTGGTGGTTGATCGGGCTGCTCTTTGTCCTGCTGCTGCTCGTCGTGGGCGGTTCGCTGTTCTTCGTTGTTTGGTACATCCGCCGCAGGCGCGCCCTTAACCGGAAGACGGAAAACCTGCGACCGCTCGTCGTTAAGTCTCCGGAGGAGTTGGCCAGGGAGGAACTGGAGGCGCTTCGGGCAAGAAGGCTGCCCGAGACAGGCCGGATCAAGGAATTCCACGTGGACGTTTCGGCCATTATCCGACAATACATCGAACGACGGTCCGGCGTTATGGCCCTGGAGATGCCGACGTCGGACCTCGTCGCCGCGTGCCGGCATACCGCACGGCTTGACGAAAACTACATCTCGATGCTGAGGCGGTTCCTCGAGGTCTGTGACCTGGTCAAGTTCGCCAAGTATCCGTCATCGCCCGGTGAATGCGATGAAGTAATGGAGCATGCGTTCAGCCTGCTTGTTCTGGGAATGAACGTCTCCGCGGCCGTCGAACGTCGCCTGGAATCATACGGACAGCACCGTTGAAGGAGGAATAGTCATGCGGCTCGGTATCATGGTCAATACGCAAAAGGAAGTGATGCCTTCCCTGGTGAAGGACTTCCTCCGGGTCCTCATCGACAGCCAGTGCGAGTTCCTCGTCAACGAGGACACCGCTGCGATCGTCGATGACGGTACGCTGCGGGAGCGGGTCGAATTCGTCCGCCCGGTAGAACTCGTTGCGGCATCGGACTTGATCGTTTCCTTCGGGGGCGACGGGACATTGCTGTCCGTGTCGCGCCTGGTCGGGCCATCGGAAAAACCCATATTAGGGGTGAATATCGGAAAGCTGGGATTCCTGACCGAAGTCGAACTGACGGAACTGGAATCGGCCATCCGTCGGCTGCGGCTGGGACAATACGAGGTCGAGGAGCGGATGGTGCTCGAAGCACGGTGCGGAGGCGGGCCGCCCACATACGCGCTCAACGATTTCGTCGTGATCAAGCGTGAAGTGGGACGCGTACTGCGCGTGACCGCTACGGTGGACAACTATTTTCTGAACACGTACACGTCGGATGGGCTGATCGTGGCAACCCCCACGGGTTCCACGGCATACGCCCTGTCCTCCAACGGTCCCATCCTCACCCCGACGCTCGAAGCGATCATCATCAATCCGATCTGTCCGCATACGCTGATGGTGCGTCCACTCGTGGTAAATTCGGAATCGGAAATCCAACTGCGAGTGGAAAAAGGCTATGACGCCGTGTTGACCGCCGACGGCCGCGAGGAAGGCCGCCTGACCCACGATACCGAGGTGTTGATCCGCCGGGCCGGGTACAAGGTCCGCCTCGTTCGCCTTGGGGAGCGAACGTATTTCGACGTGCTCCGTACGAAGCTTCGCTGGGGCGAGGACGTTCGCAACAAGGGCTACTGAGCGCGGCTTGATTTCCGTGCCAGCCCTGCGCCACCCGCGGCCGCGAGTAGTATCCCGAATGCCAGCACCCACGCCTCGATGCGGCTCTCGTTGCCGTACCACGTCATTCGTTCCTGCCCGAGATTATGCGTTACGATGACCAGCAGGTTGTTGGTCCCGTGGAGCAGGATCGTCGGTACGATCGAATTCGTCCGCCAGGCCACCCAACCCAGCACGAGGGCTATAAACAGAATCTGAACGCCGCCCCATGGATTCAGATGGATCAGGGCGAAAACGAGGCTGGAGATCGATATCGCGCCGGCCGCTGAAAACCGGCCCTCGAGGGCCTGCTGAAACATGCCCCGCAGGAGCATCTCTTCGCATAAACCGGCCGCCGCTACCGCCGCGAGGACCAGCAGGACGCCGCTGAACACATTACGAATGGTGAATTCCTCCATCATCCGGGCGAGGATGCGATCCGATTTGAGTTCGGGCGACAGCGTGCCGATCGTCCGGTCGAGGAACCCGTTGATGGACGGTGCCAGCCAGCGGTCCAGAGCGTCGGTCAGGATGAAAACCCCGACGGCCAACAGGAGCGTAAATACGATTACGCCTGGGCTCACCGGACGGATACGAAAGGCGAGCACGGCATGCTTGCGGACATGATGCATGTAAAACCAAGCCGGTACGATGAAAGAAACGGTTCCGGCGAGCAGCCCGGCCTTGGTTATGAGGTCGGTAAACGCAAGCGGGCCAGCCGCCATACCGACCGCTACGCCTGCCACCGCAAAGATTGTGGTGACCGCGTAGCCGAATCCAACGCCGAAGATCAGCAGGACCACCGAGGCGCCAAGGCTGAATGGGGTCGAATCGTCGGAGCGTGTGTTTTCGGGAACGCTATCGGTCATGGCTGTTTCTCCATCCACCGTCTCCGGAGTTCTACCTGTTCGTCGGATGCGTCGGGCAATTCGCGCACGGAAACTTCGGGGGGCGTGTGGGAGGTCAATCGGACCGGAAGAGTCACCAGCCGGTCTGAACGTAGCACCGAGATGTGCACGGTATCCCCGGGCAATCGCCGGCCAATCATGTCCATCCACGAGCCCGCTTCCACCCCCAGGCCGTCCACCGCAATGATCCGATCGTTGTAGCTCAAGCCGCACTCGAATGCCGGACTGCCGGGAACCACGAATGTGACCTTCGGCCATCCGTCCGAACTCTCCGTCTCCACACCCAGGTATGGTCGAGGTTCTGCGAGAAGCGGCCTTGTCTCCAGTCCGGCATGGCGAAGGAACCCGTTGTAGTCCAGCCGGGCGGTGCCGCGAACATAGTCGTCAAAGAAGCCCGTGAACGAGGTCTGCGTAAGGGCTTCGCATGCGCGCTGGAGGGCGTCCGACGGATAGCCCCGCCGCTTCTTGTAGTACTCGCTGTAAAGGCGGAGCATCACGTCGTCGAGGGACAACCGGTTCTTGCTGCGGTGGCGAATTTCCAGGTCCAGGCACATGGCCGTCAATGCTCCGCGGCGGTAATACGTCCGATAGCTCACGTATGGGAAATCGCTGCGGTTCCACGAATCGACGCTGTAATCTTCCAGCGACTTGTACTCGTTGCCGTGGTTGGCGTTGCACCACGAGATCATCTCCCCGATCTTCCGGTAAAAGTCGCCCTCGCCGTAGAGGCCGGAGCGTTGGAGAATCAGCCACGGATAATAGGCCGAGATGCCTTCCGCCACGTACAGCGTCTTCACGTACGTTTCATGCTGATAGTCGAACGGCCCGAGCCCTTCCGGGCGCAATCGCTTCACATTCCATGCATGGTAGAATTCGTGGGCCGACACGCTGAGAAAGTACGCGCGAACGGCTCCTTCGTATGCTCCTTTGGGAGTGGCGATCATGGTACTGTATGCGTGTTCGATCCCGCCCCGGCCGCCCGGCACGATATTGAAGAAGAACGTGTACTCGGAAAAAGGCACTTCTCCGAACAGATCGACCGTGGTCTGGCAGAGCCGATGCAACTCCTCGAGGGACTGCTGCGGATACGCGTTTTCCTTGTCCATGACGACGCGGACCGTTGCGGTCCGACTGCTGTGATCGGTGAGGATGAATTGTGAAGACGCCAGATGGCCGAAGCGGGCGGTGCAGTCAAAGAGCGCGTCGAAATCTTCCGCCCGGTACGTTTCGCCCGCTCCCGCGGAGGGGAGGCTCACGGCGTGCTGCCAGCCGGGAGGTTGGACCAGTCGGACCGTGGACGGCCGATCGAGCTTTCCGTCCGGATACAGGAACAGCACGGCGCCGTTGAAGTAGGCGTAGCGCCAGTCGGCCCGTGCCTCATAGGGCTCGGACTCGTCACCGTTGGCGAACACCTGATAAGCGATCCGCACGGTGCGTTTGCCGTCCGTCCACACGCGCCAGCAGCTGGGCTCCGTCTTCTCATGCCGGAGCGCCTGCCCGCCGGCATCGGCCGAGAAGAAGAGGACGTTCCTGGCGGCATTCTCGCGAACATACGATCCGGGCGTCCAGACCGGCATGCGGAGGTCGATGTATTTTCCACCGTTGATCGAACGGTCAAGACCGTCCAACTCCATCGTTACGTGGAAGAAGTGCGAGGAAGGGTTGGGCACGGACACCGTGAACGCGATCGTGAGGTCCGCCCGGAGGGACGGCGTGAGAAGGAAAACCAGAGTGATCGTACGAAGGATGAGTTGCATGGCGGTATCCAAAAAGAATGGAACAATAGAGTTTCTTAGTGATTGCCAAAATTCTGAGAAACCGAGCCGGGCAGGCGGCCGTCATCAACTCCTCGCGCTTCCTGCGCCGACGGCCTCACGGATATTCCTGAATCCGTCCCGTCTCAATAGGCGAATAAGCGTCCGGTTGATGGCGCGGCAGAGTCCGGGACCCTGGTATACGAAACCGGTGTAGACCTGTACCAGGGATGCGCCGGCCAGAATTTTTTCGTACGCGTCGGTACCGTCGAATATCCCACCCACGCCGATGATCGCCAGTCTTCCGCGGCTCTGCCCGTAAACGTGGCGCACAATCTCGGTCGATCGGTTCTTCAACGGACGGCCGCTCATCCCGCCTTCCTGCTCCGCCAGGGCCGACGGCGCGCGTAAGCCCCGCCGCTCAGTGGTCGTATTCGTCGCCACCAGCCCCGCCAGCCCCAGCACCTCGCACACCTCCAGGACCTCGTCCACCTGTGCGAACGTGAGTTCCGGAGCGATCTTGACAAACAGCGGTTTCGACACGGGGCGATTGGCCTGCTGAATACCGTGAAGTATGTCCCGCAGGAGCGTTTTGTCCTGCAACGCGCGCAGGCCGGGCGTGTTGGGCGAGCTCACATTGATAACGAAATAGTCGCCATACGGCTTCAAGAGCTCAAACGAGGTACGGTATTCATCGGCCGCCCGCGAGAGTTCAACCGCCTTGCTCTTCCCGATGTTGATGCCTATCGGAATCTCGTGGAGCTTACCGCGTTTGTCCCATCGTTTCAATGTACGTGCGGTGCTCTCGGCTCCGTCGTTATTGAAACCGAGCCTGTTGATCAGCGCCTGGTCCTGCGGCAGCCGGAAGAGGCGCGGTCTGTCGTTTCCGGGCTGAGCAAGGCCCGTGATCGTGCCGATCTCGGCGAAGCCGAACCCAAGCCGCGGCCACGCAGGAACCGCTCTGGCAAACTTGTCGAAACCTGCCGCCAGGCCGACAGGATTGCGGAAGGTCAATCCCGCCAGCCTCTGCGTCAACACCGGGGAATGCACCTGCAGGAAGGGGCCCAACAATGCCCATGCGCTTCCTCCGCGAGCCAACAGCCCCGTCACCCGGTCATGCATCGCTTCAGGATCGAACCGGAACAGAAAGGGACGTATCAGACGGGCATAGATCATCGGATTCGCAATCGACCGGTCGGCCAGAAAATAACAAATACGAAGGGATTTTCAAGGTGAGAATTTGAATGGAGCAACGATCTGGCTCTACTCGATGTCCCGCGATCTCCTGTGACCTTACTCATGGGGTACTATTCGACGGGTTTGGATGGACTATTCGAACAGGACATTTCCACTTTACTCAAAACCGGACATTTCTATACTTGCGTTGCAAATTGTTTACCCGCCGATTGAAAACCACATGAAAATTGAGTACCTTGCGCCGTGTTGAAAACGTCATGATCCTACGCATACTCAAATGGCTTCTGAAAGGGCTGATGTGGACGTCCGTCGGCGTCATCGGCTTGCTTCTCCTGGTGGCTCTGTTCACCCAGACCCCGATCTTTCGGAACTTGGTACGAAGCCGGGTGACGTCTATTCTGAACGAGGAGCTCAACGCGAAGGTCCGTATCGATGAGATAGACGGCAATATCTTCGGGAATCTCGCGGTTCGTGGAATCGAACTGATCGGTGTCGATGACCAACTGCTCGCATCCGTTGACGAGTTCTCGCTATCGTACAGCCTCCTGCCGCTCCTGGACCGGAAGGTCGTGGTAGAGCGCATAGTGATCGTGCGTCCGCGAGTTCGCATCGCTGTGGATTCGGCCGGTCTGCTCAACTGGAGCAAGATTGCCAAACCCTCCGAGCCGAAGCCTCCAAAACCGGTCGATTCCAGCGCGACGCCTCTTGGGGGCTTTTCTATCCACCTCGGCGAGTTTGCCATCGAGGGTGGGGAAGCCGACCTCGCATGGCCGGGCTTCGCACGCACGGTGAGACAATTGAACGTTCGAATGTCGGCGGAGGTGGATGAACAGACCCAGGAGGTCCGGCTGGAGCGCTTTGGCTTCCGGATGTACGATGCTACCGGTAAGGACTCCCTCACGCTGCGTAACTTCCGGCTGAGCGTTCTCGCCCACGCGCTTCCGTCCTCGCTCCACGAACAAGTACAGCATCCGGAACGTGTCGATTCGCTGACGGTCCAGGTTAGGGAACTTCACCTCCTGACGGACCGTTCCGATGTGTTCTTGCGGGCGTCTCTGTTGCTTCCCAATTCTGCCCGAGGAGTGGTCCTGCAGTACGACGCCGAATTCCGGGCCCTGCCCTTCCATCTGGATGACATGCGCGGGTTCGCCGACATCGGCATGAGAGATCTGCGGTCGATAGAACTCGAGACGCA